>NVSP01000004.1 GCA_002732755.1 Phycisphaera sp. | reverse complement strand
ATCGATGTGTCGGGTTCGATGCAGGCGTCGCGGGCGTTTGGGGTTGACGATGAGGTTGACTATCAGAAGCAGGAGCGGATGCGTGAGTTGCTGAGGGATCTTGAGAACTGCGCGATCAACGGCGTCGCGCCGGAGTTCAACCAGGTTGGTAACGCATCGGTTCGTCGCTCTATGAACGGGGTGATCCCGTTGATTCAGACGAACGATCTTGCGCCGGGTCAGGACGGGCTTCCCGATGGTGGTGGCGCGGGCAACGATGAGTTGACGGAAGAGTTGCTCAACGCGGCGCTTCGCCGGGTGTGGGATCAGTCAAGCGGGAACATCGACACGATCGTTGTCGGCGGTGCGCAGAAGCGCAAGATCAACGAGTTTGCGTCGGCGAGTCGGCAGTATGTGCCGGCGGACACTTCGTTTCGGGACATGCTCAATGTGTACGAGAGCGACTTTGGCGTGTGCCGGATCGTGCTGAGCCGGTGGGTTCCTGCGGACACTCTTTTGCTTCTTGATTCGTCTCGTATCGAAGTGATGCCGTTACAGGGCCGGAGTTTCCAGTTCAAGCCGTTGGCAGCATCTGGTGATTCGTTCAAGGGTCAGGTTATTGGTGAGTACACGCTTGAGATGAAGRACGNSCAKGNNCGCACSCGANKMTGCNGNRTCYKGYGNGGCWRAGYKYRYSCSGYRGGRWGWCGNYCRRCGNCWYRSGGGGCGCGGCGTCGGCCCGGCGCGCGTGAAAGCGTGTGTCGGGTTTTGAGTTTGAAATTCTATATGAAGGAGGGTGGCGATGTTCGCGCTGGATAGTGATCTCTTGATGTATGAGCCAAGGCTCTTTCTTGATGTGGTGTGGGWCGGTCAGCGGATCGCGGCGGAGACGGGGACGGTTGTGTCTGGGGTGGTCGTTGCGCTTGGCGCATCGTTCACAACGATTGGGGTGAAGCCTGGGCATGTTGTGAACTACAAGGACGCGTCGTACGAGGTTGTGCAGAATCTTGGCCCGACGCAGCTCGGGATTTCTGTACCAAGAGCGAGTGGGGACGACCCGGTTGTTCTCGCGCCAGATTCGGCGACAACGACGTTCAAGATCTATACGTTTCGGCATCAGATTCTGTTGGTTCACGATCAGATTCTGCGGATGCTTGGGATCGAGCCGGAGCTCGAGGCGCAGGCTGGTGAGGCGCTTGTCACGGAGACGAGCATTGTGAACCCGTCTGCGCTTCGCAGGCTTGAGGCGCTTGGGACTCTGCACTTGATTTTCAGTGCTGCCAGCGCATCTGGGGTTGGTGGCGATGCGTCGTCGTTTGGTGAGCGGGCGGAGATGTACCGCCAGCGGTATGCGGATGAGCGGGGGCGGGTGAGTGTGTTGATTGATACGGATGGGGATGGGAAGCCGGACGCGACACGGCGGCCTTCGGTGATGCGTTTTGTGCGTGGGTAAAGGGGAATGTGATGCTGGTGCTTGGGCCTGAGTCGGTTGAGTTTGAGGGAAATGTGTGGTCTGGGGTTGAGGCGATCGCGATTGATCGGACGGCCAAGAGGGAGGTTGTTGAGGTTGGTGATCTTGGGCCGCATGTAGTTTTTGCGGATATCCCGGAGCGTCGGGTGAATGTGAAGGTTGTTCGGCGGATTGATCGGAGCGAGCTTGATTCGGTGAAGCCTGGCGATGAGGGGGAGCTTTCGTTTCGTGCTGGGTTTGGTCGGACGGATGCTGGTTGGTCGAAGGTGAGCGTTGTTGTTGTGGTGACGCGGGTGGCGCACGACTTTGGGCGCGATGGTGTTCGGCGTGTTGTGACGATGGTCGCGGTGTCGCCCGATGGCGTGGTTGATCCGGTTGTGATCGAGGAGGTGTGAGTTGGCGAGTTCATGGAAGGGCGTGGATTTGTTTGGTTCTGGGCCGCAGCGGTTTGGGATGAATCGTCGCGGTTTTTTGCTGGCGCCGGATTTTTCGAGTCAGGTGCCTACGCCGGTGTTCTTTGAGTACGGGGCGTACGAATGGAAGATTTTGATTACGGGTCGGCTTGTTGCATCGAGTGATGCGGCGTTGTGGACGATCCGGGATGCGATCCAGGCTTCGCTCGATGCGAAGGGGCTTGGGACGCTTGTTGATTTGCATGGCCGGAGTTGGATTGAGATGTTTTTCTCACGACTAACATACGGCGAAGAAACGGATCGTGGGCGCGATGTGACGATTAGTTATCTGGCTGAGTTCCACAAGTTCACGGGTACTGCTTGATGTTTGGGATTGGAAGGTGATCGATGGGTATYGAGGCMGAGATCGCGGCGGTGCTGGCGCAGATGGGTGCTGCYGGYCTGATCGGGYTGATGTGGCTGAGCGAACGGCGTGCTGCGGGYGAGCGGGAGCGGCAGATGACGCAGCTTCACGAGCGGATCCTGGGYGATACGCGGGAGCTTGGTGTGCTGCTGGCGGCGCTTGAAACAAACACGCGGGCGATGGTATCCTTGGAAGCGGGGCAGCGCCGGCTGACGGATGTGATCGAGAATCGGGTTGGTGGTGCCAAGCGGAGCGGGTAGGTGCTGCTTAGACTGTTGCGTATGAAGCGAGTGGTGCTTGGATGTTGTTTCGGTGTTGTGGTTGGGCTTGGTGGTTGCGCGCCTGCGGCGCATGAGCTTCCTGATTCGCTTGACCCAGTGTTGGCGTTTGAGTTTGCGCCGGCGTCGCTTCGGATCAGCCCGTTGACTCGGCTTGAAACGGGGACCAACGGCAAGCCTGAGCTTGCGGTGTACTTTGAGCTTGCGGATCGGTGGGGGCACGCGACGAAGGCGCCCGGGATTGTGCAGGTTCAGTTGTACCGGATCGGTGGTGTGTCGCAGKGGCTTGCGACGCTCGTTGATCGATGGGAAGCGGATTTGACCAACCCGGACCGGAACTCGACAATGTTCGATGTGACGGGGATGTACCGTGTGCCGTTGGCGGAGCTGCCGGGTTGGCTTGTTGAGCGGGCGGATGGTGATGGGAAAGCCGAGCGCATTCGGCTTCGGGTGTTTCTTCGGACGATCGGCGTGGGTGGCGAGACGATTGATTTGCGAGATACATTTGAGAAGGATTTTTGAGATATTSMYYGRMRMSAMMRRNNTGSATTGCAATTCATCGGCTTGATGAAGTTACTCAACGAAGACCCCTCATCCGTCTGCTTCGCAGACACCTTCTCCCCGGCGGGGAGAAGGGGGGGGNAGTTAGTTGTCTCGTGTGAGGCCGAGTTGGCGGTATTTCTCGCGGTATTTTTCGGCGAGTTCTGATTGTTTGTTGTCGAGATTGATTTCTTTACCCTGGATGAACGCCATGACGGGGTTTGTTGTCATTTCCAGCGGCGAGCCGTTGGTGATGATGATGGTCGCGTCTTTGTGTGCTTCGAGTGAGCCGATGCGGTCGTCGATTTCGAGGATCGCTGCGGTGTCGATGGTGATCGCGCGCATGCCGGCTTCGTGATCTAGGCCAAAGGCGACGGACTTTGCGATGTTGTAGGGGAGGTTGCGTTCGTGGGCGGTGCGGTCGGTTGACGCCATGCACCAGCGGATGCCAAGGTTGGTCAGTTCGATTGGGAGTGTGTATGCGTCGTCGTGTGGCGAGTCGTTTCGCTTTGGGAAACGCTGCGTGCCGGAGATGATGATTGGGATGCCGTGCAGCGTGAGGAGTTCGGCGGCGAGCGGTGCGTCGTTGCCGCCGACGATGACGGTGCGGAGTCCGAGTGCTGTAGCCCAAGTGACGGCGGCGTTGATTTGATCAATGTCGTTTGCAGAGATGAATACTGGGTTTGCCGGGTCTGAGCCGTCGGGACCGGGCAGGACGCCGAGCATGGCTTCGAGGCGGACATCTCGTGGTTGTTGGCCGGCGTCTCGGTAGCTGATGGCTTGCTGGAAGATTTCGTCGATTTCTTGGAGGCGTTCTTTGATTCGTTCGAGTTGCTTTGCGTCTGGCTCGTCTGCCCACCAGTTGTTTGATGGTCGCATTGAGGGCCAGTTGATGGCGAGGCCGGCGTCTTCTTCGATCGCCATGTCTTGCCAGGTCCAGCCGTCGGCGGCCATGATTGAGACTCTGCCGGGGATGGCGCCGCCGGTTGGGAATGAAGCGAAGGTGAGGATGCCGTTGCTTCGGGTGACGGGGATGAGTGTTGAGTCTGGGTTGACGGCGACGCATGCGCGGACTTCTGGGGTTACGCTTCCGACTTCGTTCATGTCTTTGGTTTGGCGGAGCGCGTTGATTTCGGTGAGTCCGAGTTGCGTGAAGGGTGCAATCATGCCTGGGTAGACATGGAGGCCCTCGGCATCAATGACGCGGGTGTTTGCGGCGAAGACGCGGTCGCCCGCGCCGACTTCTGCGATGATGCCTTCATTAAAGAGGATAAAGCCGTGCTCGATGGTTGGGCTTGTCATCGGGTGGATGGTTACGTTTGTGATCGCGATGGGTGTGCTTTGGGGCGGGGCTTTGTGGCCGAGGTCTTGCGCGTGTGCGGCGCTTGCTGCGCTGATCGCGAGTGTTGATGAGATGATTCTGAAGGTGCGTGACATGGGTTTATTCTCGGTGCTTTGGTGTGTGTTCTTGTTCATCGTATGACTCCCAAGTGGGACATGCCGCAGCCGCAATCGCCGGGCTGCATGTATGTTGCGGGTGATTTGCCTTCGAGCCAGAGGTTGAGGTTGTGTTTGCGGAGTTGGTCGAGCTGGATGCGCTGCGCCAGCGACAGGCGTTCTGGTGTTTCGGAATCTTCGTCATCATCGGAGTCCTCGTCCTCGTCTTTGGCGTCTGGCTTGCCGTTGATTTTGGCGATAAGTCGTGCGCGTTCGGCTGTGATGCGGGTTCGGAGGGCGTCGTCCATTTCGGTAGAGAAGTATTGCCTGCCGTCGATCCATGTTTGTTCGCATTGGCTGAATGTTGACATGGGGTGGCCTGACCAGATTGCCAGGTCGGCGTCTTTGCCGACTTCGATGGAGCCGACGCGGTCTTCGATGTTGAGTTGGTAGGCGGGGTTGATGGTGACGAACTTGAAGGCGTCATCTTCTGGGACATTGCCGTATTTGATTGCCTTTGCGGCTTCGGTGTTGAGTCGKCGGACCATGTTGTCAGAATCWGAGTTGTAACTGACAGTGACACCGGCCTCGTACATGATCGGGCCGCCTTGCGGGATGGCGTCTTGGACCTCGACTTTAAAGGCCCACCAGTCGCTGAAGATGCTGGCACCGCGGGAGCGTTCGCGGACGACTTCGGCGACCTTGTAGGCTTCGAGGCCGTGCTGGTAGGTGCCGATGGTGAAGTTGTATTCGCGTGCGATCTCGGCGAGCATGAGGATCTCGTCTTGCCGGTAGCTGTGGCAGTGGACGAGTCGGTCGCCGGCGAGGATTTCTGCGAGTGCATCGAGTTCGTGGTCGCGTCTTGGTTGATCGTCGTTGTTTCGTGTAGGGCCTTTGGATTTGGCGGCGGCCTCGAGGCTTTTTGCCAGTGAATCGCTCATGCCAACGGAGTCGGGTTTCTTGCCGGAGGTATTGAACCAGCTTGTCCATTTGTGCGCGTACTGCTGGGCGGCTGTGAATCGGTCGCGCATGATGGTGTCGACGCCCATGCGGGTTTGGGGGTAGCGGTCTCTGCCGTCGTTGCCCCARTTGGCGTGCGTGACATTCTCGCCGAGTGCGAACTTGATGCCGGCTTTGGCGCCTTTGAGGTGCATGTCTCTTGGGTGTATTGCACCCCATCGTACTTTCTGAATGACATTTTGGCCACCGATCGGGTTGGCTGAGCCGTGGAGTGTGTTGACGGTTGTGACGCCGGCGGCGAGCTGGCGGTACCAGTTGATGTGGTCGGGGTCGGTGGTGTCTTCCATACGGACCTCGGCGGTGACTGCCTGGGCACCCTCGTTTGTGCCGAAGGTCCATGTGCCGGTGTGGCTGTGCGCATCGACGATGCCGGGGGTGATGTGCTTGCCTTGGAGGTCGATTGTGCGTGCGCCGTTTGGGAGGCGAACCGCGATGTCGCTGGATGTGACGACGGATATCTTGCCGTTTTCTATGAGTATTGATCCATTGTCGATAATGCCAGCGGGGCCGGAGGTCCAGATGGTGGCGTTGGTGAAGAGAACGGTTTCTTGTTCTGGGATGGATTGGTAGGCGTACGCACCGAAGGGGTAGCCGGGGAGGTGTTCTGGGGCTTTGTCGTTGTCTTCATCTTTGCTTGCTTCCTCTTCATTCTTTTCTTCATCATCATCGGCGGGCTGTTCGTCATCTCGCGTGGCGGCCCATGTGAAGGTGTTGCTGTCGGGGCTGATCCCCGAGCCGGAGATTCGGCCATCGGAGAGCACGCCGGAAAGAATGTGTGTTTCTTCGTTTTTGGAATCATCGACGAGGAAGCTGATGGTGGTGTCGGTGAGCTGGATGTGCCGGGCGTCGGATTCGCTTGCTTCTTCGTGGTCAGCGTCGTCTTCGATAATCGTGATGTCATCGCCGTCAACGACGAATGGCATCGTGAAGGAGGGGTTGTCTTCTGGGCCGACGAACATGGTCCACGCGCCGTCGAACGGGTGTGATTCGTCTTCGGACATTTCGTAGCGGGTGCCTTCGATCCAGACATCGCGGATTTCTACATCTTCGGCGTCGGGATCGAAGAGGTCGCCCGATGCGATAACAAGGCTTGCGCCTTGGCCGACGGCGATGGTGCCGAGCACGCTGTCCACGCCGAGGAGTTCTGCGGGGATGGTCGTGATCATCGCCAGCGCATCGTCGGCGGAAAGGCCCGCGTCGATGGCGGTGTGGAGGTTGTCAAAGAACTTGGCGCGTTTGCGCGACTTACTCGTTGTGAGCGAGGTTGTCACACCGGCTTGGGCAAGCCTGCGTGCGTTGGTGGGTGCTTGCTCCCAGAGCATCATGGTTGAGAGGTCAACGCTCTCGGCCTTTCCGACGCTTGAAACATCGGGCTTTCTCGGGAATCGCAGCGGCACGATGATGCTTGCGCCGGTCTCGGCGATGGCGTCGAGTCTCTTGAACTCTGTGCCATTGCCGATGAGAACGAGGTTCCTTGAATTTTGAAATGTACCGATGACCTCGTGCGCTTGGAACGCTTCGAGTTCGTGGTCGATGTTGAAGAAGATGGGTGCATCGGTGGTGGTGAGCGCATCGAGCGAGTTGTGCGAATGGTTGGTGCCGGATGACGCTTGCCATTGGGCATCATCGATGGTTTGGCGGATCAGCGCGATGCAGCCCATTTGGCTTGTGGGGTATTGCAGCGGTCGGCTCCAGCCGCTTTTGTAGAAGTCGAGTGCGTGGAACGAGTCGCGGCTGAAGATGGTCGGGTCGTCTGCTGCGGAGTTTGTTGTCGGTGGTGCGGTTGAGACGACCGCGCCTAGGCCTCGGAGTATGCCGTCGTTTGGTGCGATGCCCGCTGCGACAAAGCCAATCTCGCGGAGCGATTTTGCGGTGTCGTCGTCAAGGCCTGCGCCTTCGAGCACGCTGCGGTCAGGTGTGATGCGTGAGTTCCAGTGCCTGCCGGGGCGGGCTTGGTCGTGCTCTGGTGTTTCGACCGGGACCCACGGGTCGATGAAGCCGGGGTAGACATGGGCCTCGTCATTAAGTTGCCAGAGTCGGTAGCCGGTGAGGTCGATGTTGTCGCCTTTGCGGATGAGGCGTTGGATTTCGCCGTCGTTTATAAGGATGGTGATGTTGGTTTCGGCACCGTTGGGGAGGTGGACTGTGCCGCCGGTGATGGCGTGTCTGCCGGGGTCGGTGATGCGCGGGCCGTTCTCTGGGGAACTGAGCGCGCTGTCCCCGGTTGGTTGGGCGAGTGTCGCTACGGCAACTGAGAGCATCATTAAGACTGCGAGTGTGGGTCTGAGAAACATTCTGGACTCCTAATCGGGCGTGGCGGCGGGGAATGTGCCGCGCGGAAGCAGAGTTTAGCAGCATACCGGGTGTGGTAAAAAAAAGGTGCACCCCTGTCAGAAGACCAGGGGTGCATCTATCAGAGGATGGGTTTGTAGGAGGGGAGAAAAATCAGCTGCGTCGCCGACGCGAGACTGCAAGACCTGCCAGAGCAAACAGGGAGGCAGCGCCGGGTGCAGGGATGGCCTCGAAGTCGATGGTGGCGATCTGGCCGTTGGTGAGTGTGACGGTGACACCGTCGACTTGGCCGTCAAAGCCGCTGGCCCAGCCGCTGCCCGTTGAGATCGCCATGAACCAGACGCTATCGGTTTCGTAGGTTGCAGGAGTGCTGCTGTAGGCGGCGTTGAATGTGCTCCAGTTTACAGGCCCGGCTTGGAGGTCGGTCAGGAACGGATCGGTGTAGGTGCCAAAGACAGATCCCGAAGCGCCGCGGTTGGCATCAAAGACTCGGAGTTGGTTGGCGCTGGCATCGGTGCTCCACTGAACCCATGAGTTTGCGGGCTGGTTGGCATCGGAAAGGTCTGGTGAGAAGTACGGCTCGAAGTTGATGCGCTTGCGATACCACGAATCGTCCTGGCCGTCTGCTTCGGTGGCGGTGTAGATTTCAAGGTACCAGTTGAGATAGGTGCCGGGGTCGCTTGGCAGGACTGTCTGCTTGGTCCAGAAGCTGATGTTGGCGATGTCATCGATGGTAAAGGAGGCACCAGAACCAAAGAGGATTTCGGGGGACATGTTGATGGCGGTCTTTGTGGCGCCATTGGCCTGGAATGAGCCGGTGCCAAAGCCCGGTGCTGCGTCGCCGAAGACACCGATGGGGTCGGTGGTGTCGGTGATGCCGTCGCCGGGGTAGTAAACGGTTTGCGCCGAGGCGGTGCCTGCCGCCACAGCGATAGGTCCTATGAGTAATGCTTGCGAAATATTCATCATATTGTCCTCTTTATCTGTGGCCCGAATGAACGGGCGGTGTCTTGTCGATCGATCAGCAACATACCGATCGATCCCGCTTGGTGGCTCAAAAACCACATGTGACATGCCTAGAGGCATGTGTCGCGCCAGCGCTGGTGCGGGCGTTGTTGTGCTGGGGCTCTCTCCCCGTGCATCCGGGCGTGTACCCACGATGCTTTTGCCTACCCTCAACCGGGCGGGGCATGACTCCCGCCAAGGTGTTATCGGTAGTGCACCCGAAATATACATTCACATCGTCGTTGTTGTCAAGTAAATTAAGAGGCAGAAAACAAATTAGTAAGGAAAKKMMMAATRKSMMRKKKACCRATYKWKSGSWWYSYRSTMATCGGGCAATCGGGCGGGCCGACGGCGGTCATCAATGCCTCGCTCGCAGGCGTGGTCGAGGGGCTTAAGAGCGTCGGGGCGATCAAGAAAATCCTCGGGATGCGCCACGGCGTGCGGGGSCTKACGCAGGACAACCTYGTYGATCTGACCGACATGGGCAGCGCGACGCTCGATGCACTTTGTCACACGCCCTCGGCGGCGCTCGGTTCGACCCGCGACAAGCCCAACGAGGAATACTGCAAGCGGATCTTTGAGGCGTGCAAGCGCCACGACATCCGGTACTACTTCTACATCGGTGGCAACGATTCATCTGATGCGTGTCGAATCGTGAACGAGGTGTCCAACAACGCCGGGTACGAGCTGCGGTGCTTTCATGTGCCAAAGACGGTCGACAACGATCTTGTCATGAACGACCACACGCCGGGGTATCCGTCGGCGGCGAGGTTTGTCGCCAAGGCGATGATGGCGGACTCGGCGGACAACGCGGCGCTGCCGGGCATCAAGGTCAACATTATCATGGGCCGGCACGCCGGGTTTTTGACGGCAGCCAGTGCGATGGCGCGGAACGATGCGAGCGATGGGCCGCATTTGATCTACTTGCCCGAGGTTGCGTTTGATCTTGAGCGGTTTGTGCACGATGTTGCGGAGGTGTACGACAGGCTTGGTCGGTGCCAGATCGCAGTATCTGAAGGCATCCAGGACAAAGACGGGCAATCCATCGGCGCGATGCTTATCCAGGGCGAGACCGACGACCACGGCAATGTGCAACTCTCAGGCTCGGGCGCGCTGGGCGATCAACTCGCGGGGATACTCAAGGCGAAGATGACGCCGGCGGGTGGCAAGACGCCACGCGTGCGCGCCGACACGCTCGGGTATATGCAGCGGTGCTACCCGGACGCCTCGCCGGTGGATGTGCGAGAAGCGCGCGGCGCGGGGCGATTTGCAGCGGAGGTCGCCTCGCAGGGCGACATCGACGGCTCGATCGCGATCGTGCGGACAAACGACTCGCCGTATGAGTCCGGGTTCAAGCGGATCGAGCTGAGCGATGTCGCGGCCAAGACCAAGCACATGGACCCGGGGTTTATCAAGGGGACGAATGATGTGACGGATGCGTTTCTTGAGTATGTGAGGCCGTTGGTGGGTGAATTACCGAGGTTTGCTAAGAKYWMSKMAKCNTSWGYAASCKYKGSGGYGGCKTCNNNMMRSMGYYSWWCSWGATNTATCAATCTTGCAAATACAGGGCGGCGGGACGCCACCCCCACGGTTATGGGTATAGTACGGAATTGGGCAATAAAAAACGCCCGGGGCAGGGTGCGCCCGGGCGCTGTGTTTGGGTTGGGCTGGATTTTACTGTCGTGTGTAGGTGATGACGCCGGACTTTCTCCATGAGCCGTCGTCTTCTTGCTCGAAGAAGATGTCTTTGCCTTCGTCGCCGTCGATCGTTGCGATGGTTTTCATCATCCCGCCGTGGCCGTTGGGTCCGACGGTGATGAACTCGCCGTCAACGAGTTCGCTGGTGCTGTAGATGATGGCCGTTGACATGGAGTCCATCCAGACGCTGGTGTATGACTCTTTGAAATTGTCGTAGCCGTTGTAGGCGATGCCGTTGAATGGCGCGCCCTCGAAGTCAGGCATGTCAAAGTTGGATTGGACAAAGCGGCCGCCGAGGACCCATTCGGAGGTCATGGTTCCTTCGCCGGCCATGACCGAGCCGTCGGGACGGTAGAACTCGACTTGGGCGTCCCATGTTCCGATGGATTGGTTGAAGAACTCGTGGTGCTCGCCGGGCTGGCCCAGCATCATGGCTTTCATCCTCTCGTTCTGCTGTTCGCTTGCAGCATCGGAGATGGGTTCGGTTTCGGGCTGAATCGCAATTGTTGGTGTGAGCGTGGCCTGAATCATGAATCCACCGGCTACACCGGCGGCTAGCGTGAGAACAAGCTTTGACATGTAACAGCATCGCATAGCAAAATCCCTCTTTTTACTGGAAAGTCTCGGTCCTGGGGCGCACTCGGTGAGTGCTTGTAACCTCTTCAGGTCTCGTTGGCTCAGACCAGCAGCGTACCAGATACGCGAGCCAGCTTGCCTATTTATCCAAAGTTTAGATGAACTCGGTCAACAATTTGTAAACCGAATGCCTCGATTTGGGGATATTCAGTTTCTGAGTTGCTCAGGACTCGGATTTTTGAGAGGCCCAGGGCGCGGAGGAGTTGGCACCCGACGCCGTATTCGAGCATCTGGCCGGATACGGATTGCTGGGGTGCGTCGGCTGTGGAGTGGTTGGCGGGTCGTGTGAGCCGTTGGCTGAGTCCATCACCGAGGCCGTGGGGCCGGAGGTAGATCAGAGCGCCTCGTCCTTCTTTTTGGATCGCGCGCATCGAGGCCCGCAGGACATCGCCGGTCGCGTTGTCCATGCCATCTTCGGTTGTGTTGAATATGTCCCCCAGCAGATCCCGGCGATGGACGCGGACGAGCGCGGGTTCATCGGATTCGATGACATTGCCCGCTGAGTCGAGCGCGCCGATGTCGCCGACGGTGAGCGCCAGGTGTGGCAATGGATCGACGATGGATTGGAACGCTATGAGGTTGAACTCGCCTTGGGGGGTTGTGATTTTCGTGCCGGCGCGGGGTTCGAGGCGATGGACGATGCCCGCGAGTTTGAGGCGGTGCTCGATGATTTGTTTGACGGAGCACATTTTCATGTCGTGCTCGGCGCAGAGTTTGATGAGGTCTGGGACGCGCGCCATTTCGCCGTCGTCGCGCATGATTTCGATGATGATGGCGGCGGGTGTGAGGCCTGCGAGTTTGCAGAGGTCTACCGATCCTTCGGTTTGTCCGATGCGGACGAGCACTCCGCCGTCGCGGGCGCGGAGTGGGTTGATGTGTCCGGGTCTGACAAAGTCGCCGGGTGTCGAGGCTTGATCGATGGCGAGTTTGATGGTTTTGACCCGGTCGCGGGCGCTGACGCCCGTGGTCACGCCGTGCTTTGGGGCGGCGTCTATGGCAACGGTGAATGGGGTGGCGCGGACGCTCGTGTTGACCGAGCTTTGTGGCAGGAGTTCAAGCCGGTCGCAGTCGGCTTCGGTCAGGCTCAGACACATGTAGCCCCGGGCGACGCTGAGCATGAAGGTGATGGCCTCGGGCGTGATGAACTGGGCTGCCATCACGATGTCGCCCTCGTTTTCGCGGTCCTCGTCGTCGGTCAGGACAATCATTTTGCCCAAGCGGAGGTCAGCGAGGACTTCTTCGACGGTGCTAAATGCGGTATCGATCATGCCCCCATGCTAGGTGGTGCTGTGGGGCACTATGATCCGGGCATGAGCAGATACTCCAAACTCTTCGTGGCCGGTTTGATCGCGGCTGTTTCGTGTCTCCCCCTGACCGCCTGCACGGCGCAGGCCCCGGAGACGACGGTCACCGTCCAGCCCGAGCAGCCGATGCCCGAGGTCCAAACCGCGGCCCAGCCGGAAGCCCAGCCGGAAGAAGTTGCCCAGCAGCCCGAAGAGCCGAAGGCAAACTCGAAGAACACCATTGACTGGGGCCCGAGGCGAGGCATCTGGCGCGGCGAGATCGAGCTGCCCGGCGGCCAGGCGCTTTCGTTCAACTTTGTGATTGAGTTCACGCGCGATGAAGAGGATCAGCCGACCTGGGATGTCTCGCTGCGCAACGGGGCCGAGGTCTTGCCCGCGATGATCCAGAACAACAACCCGCTCAACATCATCACCTTCCCCGGCACGGATGCCCGGATCGAGGCGACGGTCAACTCGAGCAACACCGGCCTCGGCGGGGAGTACATCTACACACACGAAAACGACGAGGGCGAAGCGGTTGAGTACCGCTTGCCGTTTATCGCGCAGTGCAGCGACACGCGCAGGTTTGCGTGGCTCGAAGCGGGTGAAGACGAGGTTGCGACGGGGCGGTTGGCAGAGCGTTGGGCTGTCTCGTTTGACGAGCGCACCGGGCCGGCGATCGCTGAGTTCATCACGCTTCCCGATGGGATCAATGTTGTTGGGACGGTGAGGACGCTGGCTGAGGACGACGGGCAACTCGCCGGTTCGTTTGAGCAGGGCAGGCTCCGGCTCTCACGCTTTACCGGCGGCACGGGCATCCTCTACGACGGAACCATCGAACCCGACGGCACGCTCATCGGTACATTCCGGTCGCTCGCCCACCACGCCGAGGGCTTTACGGCTTCGCCAGATGGAGAGGCGCAGCTCGAACGCGAAACCGATTCCAAGCTGGCGGGCGAATAAACAGATGACGAGATACGAACAGTTCAAGGCGTTCCGCGAGAAGCTCAACGACCGCGTGCTGAACCCGGGCCAGGACAAGCCCCCGCCGACGCTGGTGACCAAGCGGTTCTTTAATCTCGACACCAAGGCGTACGACGCAGGTGCGCTCGATGAGAAGCACAAGGAACTGCTCGGGCTTTCGGCGTCGATGGTGCTGCGCTGCGACGACTGCATCGCGTACCACATCGACCGGGCGGTCGGGTGTGGCGCGAGCGATGAGGAACTGATGGAAACCTTCGATATCGCGCTCATCGTGGGCGGCTCGATCGTGATCCCGCATTTGCGCCGGGCTGTCGAATTCCTCGACGAATGCAGGGCGGCACGGGCCTAAACGGGGCACACAGCGTGGCAACCGACTCACCATTACCCGATCCGGCAGAGGCGAGGCTGTGCGCGGTTGATGTGGTGCGCACGCTCCAGAACGCGGGGTTCGCGGCGCTCTTTGCCGGCGGCTGTGTCCGCGATGAGATTCTTGGTCTGCACCCGACCGACTACGACATCGCGACCGATGCGACGCCTGAGCAGATCGGCAAGCTCTTCCGCTCGACCGCGCATGTCGGGGCGCACTTTGGGGTGGTTATCGTGCATGCCGGCAAGGGCACAGGCGTCGAGGTCGCGACCTTCCGTAAAGACGGGAAGTAYTCAGATAACCGTCGGCCAGACAGTGTTGAGTTCGCAGACGATGTCGCCGATGCGAGCCGAAGGGACTTCACCGTCAACGCGATCTTTCTTGACCCGCTGGCGGCCAAGGACTCGCCCAATATCCAAGGCCGCGTCGTTGACCATGTCGGCGGGCTGGCGGATATCAAGAACAAACTGATCCGCGCGGTTGGCAAGGCCGAGGACAGGCTCGCAGAGGACCATCTCCGGGCGCTGCGCGCGGTGCGGTTCGCAGCGAGGCTGGGGTATGCGATTCACGATGAGACACAAAGAGCAATCAAAGAGCACGCGGGTGATCTGGCGGGTGTGAGCGCCGAGCGGGTTGGGCAGGAGCTTCGCCGGATGCTCGGGGTGCCCACGCGGGCGGCGGCGGTTTCGATGCTTGCTGGCCTTGGGCTTGAAGATGCGATCTTTGGAAGCAAAGGCWAGGCCCCAAGAACCTGTCTTGATGGGTTAGCTGGCGATGCTGGTTTCGAGCACGCGATGGCGGCGTGGATCATCGACCGCGACGGGTTCGACCCGGACCTTCGCTGCTACCGCCGGGCGCTGTGTCTCTCGAATGATGAGCACAGCCAGATCGGGCAGATCATCCAGATCGCAGCCGCACTCCACTCGGGTTGGCTCGATGCGCCGGTTGCGGCCCAAAAAAGACTGGCGGCCAGGGACAGCTTCAAAGATGCCATGGCGTGTGTCGCAGYGGCAGATCCGAGCCTTGCCAGCCGGATCGGGGGACGGCTCAAGGAGCTATCGGGCACCCCAAGCGGGATCGGTCCCGCGCCTCTGATTGATGGGGATGGGTTGATTCGGATGGGGTTTGCCGCCGGCCCCGCCTTTGGGACGGTCCTACGGGCGGTCTACGACGCCCAGCTCGAGGATCGGATATCGGACCCAGAGGGCGCGATGGCACTGGCGAGAAAACTCTTGGAATCTTGGGAACCAACCGGCTCGGGTGGCGTCGAATAGGTCTTGGAGAGGCCCGGTTTGGCCAATCTGTGAAGGTTTACTGGGACTTCCCGGGTTTGGGGGCACCGGTTGGGCTGTTCTGTCGTATACGATAGAGCAGGGCGGCTCGGTATCCGTTGCCAGCTCGGTGAGAACGCAAGTTGATGCAAGAGGTATTGAAAATGGCGAATGATCGAAAGGGCCTGACCATGAAGTGCTTGGCACGAACCGCAGCGGTGACCCTTTGTGCCGCGGGCTTGGCCTTGGCTGCTGCTCCCGTCTTGTTGGCTGCCCCCGCTCTAGCGAGCGAGTTTGCGTATGTCGCTGAGCCGACGCACGAGTTGTTGCTGACCACGGGCAAGACCGTCAAGGTCGAGATTCTCGAAGAGAACGCAGACGAGATCAAGACCAAGCTCTACATCGGGAGCATGTCCGCTGCCAAGACATACCAGCGGAGCGAGATCATCACGATCACCGAGCTTGGGCACTCACCCGAGAACGATAYGGCAATGTCTGGCGATGCGGCGGTTGCCTCGGACTCGTTTGACGAGGGCATACCCGAGAACGCGCTGCGTGTGTATGTCATGGAACTCAGCGGCAGGCTGGGCTGGGACATCAGCAAAACACCTGTCGAGAACGCGGTCGAGAAGGCGCGGGAGATGAACGCGGATGTGATCGTTGTCAAACTCAACAACGATTGGAAACGGCTCGAAGGTTTCACCGATGAGCTGACCGATGACCAGGGTGAGTTCGAGGGCTACCGCCAGGCCGAGGCTATCCATCCGGTCTTTACGAGCGAGATGCGGGCCAATTGGGATACCCAGCCCCAGGTTGTCTTCTGGGTCGAACGCGCGATGAGCGGGATGGCCTTCTTGCCGTTGATCAAAAACGATATCTACTTCACAAGCGACGGCAGGCTCGGCGGCGTGGGTGATCTTGATGAACTCTTCGGCTCGATGGGCGACGAGGTGGTCCGCGACAAACAGAAATCGCTCCGGCTTGCCTATGTCAAGGGCATGGCGATCGAAGGCGGGCACAACTCCAAGCTCGTCCTGGCGATGACCAAAAAGAGCTATGTCCTGAGCTACCGCATCGAGAACGGCGTGCCCGTCTACCTCGAAGGCGAAGCCCCCGGCGGCTGGATCCTGCTCACCGACGATGGCAAAGACGAGAACGCCGACACCGACCACGACATCGTGCGCAACTTGGGCAACGATGCGCTGACATTCAACGCTGACCTTGCCTACAAGCTGCAACTCTCAAAGGGGACAGCCGACACGCTCGATGACCTTTTCTTTGAGATGGGCATCGAAGATCGGGCGGTGGTGATCGGCGATGAAGACGACGACGGCGAGGCCGACGCGGCCCGCTACGAGCTTGACAAGTGGTCCGAGGGCATCACCCGTGCCCTCCGCCGGCTCCGCAGGCTCCAGTTCGACATCGCCAATGTCGAGGTTCGTGAGCAGCGCAACGACGACGACGGCTCCAAGGCGAGAAACGCCGCCCGAGGCCAACGGATCAGGCTGATTAACCAGGGCATCGCCCTACTCAACAAATACGGCGAGGTCCTCGACCCGGGCGAGCAAATACGCGTGAACTTTGAGCTTCAGAAACAGCAGATCGACAATGAGCGAAGGCTCGAGAACATCCGCCGCCGAGGCCCCGGTTGAATGTCTGGGGTATGTGCAGCAGGTGTAGGTGCAACCGAAGCAGTAAGCGAAAGGTATTTCATATGACACTCAGACCATTCTTGGCCGCGATGGTACTCGCATGCGCGATGTTCATCCCGGCTACAACCGTCAGCGCAGCAGAGTTTGACCCCGATGTTGTCAAGCTCAACGACGGCCGGGAACTCACCGGCACGATCGTCAAAGAAGAGAACGGCTACATCTGGCTCGACATGGGCGTTGGGCAGCCGGTCTTTCTCTCGCCCGACAAGATCAAAGAGATTATCCGTGATTCCACCGACCCGCTGCCCACAGAAGCCGCAAAGGTAGAAGAGGACAAGGGCTGGGAGCGTGTGCCCGGCGTGACACGCGCCGCGGTCATCACCGCCGAGGGCATGGTCGGGATGCAGATGTCGTCAACGCCCCTGCGTGATGCGATCCCGATGCTCAAAGAAGAGGGCGTCGATCTTGTTGTCTTCAAGGTGAAATCGGGCGGCGGGTATCTCCTCGAGATCCAGCAGCTCTCGGATGTTCTTCATAACGAGTACAAAAAAGAATTCCAGATCGTCGCGTGGATCGACAGCGCCATCTCGGCTGCTGCCATGACCGCGCTGACTATCGAGGACATCTACTTCATGCCCCATGGCAATTTCGGCGCTGCGACTGGCTGGTCGGGCCAGCTTGTTGCGATGAAGGGCCGGGGGCTTGAAGCCGTGTACTACAAGATGGAAAAAATCTCGGCCCGCGGCGATAAGGATGCCAAAGTCATCAAATCTATGCAGCACAACTGGGAGTTGTCCTACGACATCAACGAAGAGACCGGGGCGGTGACATTCTATCAGAACCAGGCCGGTGAGTTCATCCTCAACGACGGCACCGATGTTCTGACATTCAGCTCAGACGAAGCCGTCCACTGCGGCTTTAGCGAAGGCACCGCGGGCACCATCGAAGAACTCCAGGCACTCCTCGAACAGAGCGTCGGCGAGATTGTGTGGGTCGGCAAAGAAGTCCCGGGTATCCCGTATCTCGTRAGCAAGGCCGAGGAGCACCARCGCGARTACCGCAAAGAGGTTGAYTTCCAGGACAAGCGTTTCCGTGAGGTTGTCGTCAAGTACCAGATGGAACTTGGCAACGCGCGGGGCGTCGCGGTCGATCGTCGCGGCGGCTTCCTTCGCCGGGCCGAGGGCTACCTCGCACGCATCAAACGGATGATCAAGATCAACCCGAACTTCGGCATCTTCACCGTCAGCGAAGAATGGATCCTCCAGCAGGAAGAGATCATCCGCGACCTCCGCAGAGGCTGAGCCGTTTGCTTGAAATGAAACTGAGATTCACACCGGCCGGGCCACTTGCTCGGTCGGTTCTTTTGTGCGCATACGATGGAGCACGCAACTCTACTTGGAGCACGAAATGCCGATTGTCCCGACTGATTTTGTCACTGCCGACCTTGATGCGACCGACTTTGCGGTGCTCGAACCGATCTTCAAATCGCTCCTAGAACGGCCCGTCGTGACCAAGGAAGAGCTTGAAACATGGCTCATCGATCGTGGTGAGCTTGAGGCGTCGTGCTCTGAAGCGATGGCGCTCCTGTACATCGCGATGACCTGCAATACCGACGACGAAGAGGCGTCGGGTGCGTACACGAAGTTCATCGAGTCCGTGCCGCCCRAGATCRAGCCGTTGGCATTCGAGCTTGACAAGCGGCAGAAGCAGCTCGCCGAGGATCTCGGGCTGGCCGGCGAGCGGTACGAGGTCATCAACCGCGACACCGCCGCCGATGTTGATCTCTTCCGCGATGAGAATGTTCCGATTGAGACTGATCTTGCAAAGCTGGACCAAGACTACGACAAGATCTGCGGCGCGATGATGGTCGAGTTTGATGGTGAGGAGAAGACCTTGCCACAGATGGGCGTGTACCAAGAGAGCACCGACCGCGATATCCGCGAGAAGGCGTGGCGTGGCGTGACGGATCGTCGGCTCAAAGATGTCGATGCGATCAGCGAGATTTACGACACGATGATCGCCAAGCGGCACAAGCTGGCGCTCAACGCCGGGTTCGATTCATTTACGGGGTTTGCGTTCAAATCCAAGCATCGGTTTGACTATACCGCTGAGCATTGCTTCGCGTTCCATGAGGCGTGTGAGAAGATCGTTGCGCCGTTTGCGCGCAGGCTCGATGAAAAACGCAAGGCGAGCCTGGGTATTGATGCGCTGATGCCCTGGGATATGGCGGTCGATGAGAAAGGGCGCGACCCGCTGGTGCCATTTGATGGTGGTGCGGATCTTGTTGCCAAAACAATCGCGGCGTTTCGAGCGCTCGATCCGCGGCTTGCCGACATGCTTGCCGAGCTTGGTGACGGGGCTGGGCGAGTGACCGCAGCGAACTCGAAGRACCCACCGTCGCTGGATCTTGACAGCCGAAAGGGCAAAGCGCCGGGCGGGTATCAGTACATGCGCGACCGCTCGCGCASGSYSKWTRYSWWCRTRAWYKSSKYGSSCYYRCWSSRMKWYCTSSMSMSKRWKKTCSWCGMRSMSSSWMAMKCGYTYCACAGCATGTTGTGCGTTGATGAGCCGCTGCTTCACTACCGATCAAGCCCGATCGAGTTTGCCGAGGTGGCGAGCATGTCGATGGAGCTATTGACCATGCCGCACTGGGCCGCGCCGGGTTCATTTTACGACGGAAAACCCGAGGACCACGGCCGCGCGATGCGTCGGCAGATCGAATCGTCGATCACGCTGCTCCCGTGGATCGCCACGATCGATGCGTTCCAGCACTGGGTCTACGCAAACCCGGCGCACAGCTGGGATGAGCGCACCGCGCAGTGGCGTACGCTCGACGAGCGGTTCGGACGCGGGTTTAGCTGGGAGGGCAACGAGCACGCGCGCGACAACAGTTGGCAAAGGCAGGGGCATCTTTTCGGCGTGCCGTTCTACTACATCGAGTACGGGATCGCGCAACTCGGCGCACTGGGGCTTTGGTTGCGGTCGCTCGAGGAAGGGCCGGAGGTTGCGATCGACGCGTACATCAAGGCGCTCTCGCTCGGCGGAAGCCGGCCGCTGCCCGAGCTCTTCGCGGCGATTGGGCTTGATTTTGACTTTGGGCCGGCGGTTGTCGAACGACTTGTAACGCGGGTCGAATCGGAACTGGCAAAGCTGCCGGAATGATGGATAAGCCGAAGACACACGAGCCGGGCCACATGACGCCCGATGAGTTTCGGCAGGAGGCGTACCGCGCGGTCGATATGGTCGCGTCATATATGCGGCGTCTGGAGAGTCTGCCCGCAAAGCCGAGCACCAAACCAGGTGATGTGCGCAGCATGATCCCGGCAACTGCGAGTGAATCGCCGGGTGATGCCGACGAGTGGCACCGGATCTACAACGATATGGAATCGCTGATGATTCCAAACATGATGCACTGGCAATCGCCAAACTTCTTTGGATATTTTCCGTGCGGCTCGACCGGGCCGGCGATCATCGGCGAGTTGCTTAGCGCCGGCTTTGGGCAGCAGGGCATGCTCTGGCAGACCTCGCCCGCATCAAACGAACTCGAACGCGCGCTTATGGATCAAATGGGCCGGGCGCTCGGGTTACCCGATTCATTTATATCAAATTCTAACAACGGAGGCGGGTGCATCCAATCCACCGCCAGCGAAGCAACGCTCACCGCGATGGTGGCAGGCCGGCGTCGGGTCGCCGATCGCGGCGGAGACTTTCACAAGACAACCGTCTACGCATCGACCCARRNGCACMRSTSSYKCSKCMRASSRGCKCKMAKMRCSGSKCKGGCKSSGACSSKYSAASNACGASRKYAKSKTGCGTCTGATCGGGACCGATAGCGTGCTTGCGATGGACCCTGCGCAGCTCGAACGCGCCATCCGCAAAGACATGGCCAGCGGGCTGATACCCGCGATGGTTTGCGTCACGCTCGGCACCACGGGCACGACCGCCATCGACCCGCTCGAACAGATCGTGCGTGTACTCAAAGAAACCGGCGCGACAGACGCCGGCTGTTGGCTCCATGTCGATGCGGCGCACGCCGGGGCGATGCTGGTCTGCCCCGAGCACCGCGCGATGATCGCGGGCATCGATGGCGCGGACTCGCTTTGTTTTAATCCGCATAAGTGGCTTCTTGTGAACTTTGATTGTGATCTGTTCTGGACATCTGATCGCTGGTCGCTCACGGCGAGTATGTCGGTGATGCCCGAGTACCTGCGCAACAGCGCGACGGACTCGGGGGATGTGTTTGACTACCGCGACTGGGGTGTGCCGTTGGGTAGAAAGTTCCGGGCGCTCAAGCTCTGGCTTGTGCTGCGCCACTACGGGCTTGAAGGTCTGCGTGCGCATGTTCGCCAGCACATTGGGTACGCGGAATTATTCGAAAAACTCATCCACAGTGACGACAGGTTCGAGGTTCTGATGCCCCGGACAATGAATCTTGTGTGTAYTGCGCTTGTCGCCGGCGATGATGCGACGCGTCGGCTCATGGAAACGGTCAACGAGCGCGGCCCGGCGTTCCTGACGCACACCGCTGTCCCGATCGGCGATGGCAGTCGGTATGCGATCCGTGTTGCGATCGGCGCGACCACAACGAAAGAGCAGCACATCCGGGCGTTGTTTGATTCGCTCGCATCACTTGCAGATATCGCGGCTTTGCAAGCAGACAGCGGCGCGCGGGGGTAGGCTTACGCACATGGTTACACGACTTGTCATCTTGATCTGGTGCTGCGTCTTTGCGGTCGGCTGCTCGTCGGTTCCCGCCGGTACGAGCAGTCGATTTATTATCGAAGTGGGCGGCTACGACGCTGCGTTCAACCAGACACGCCAAGAACTGACGAGCCTTGGGTTTATTCTTGACCGCGTCGATGCGCGTGCGGGTGTGCTGACGACCAAGCCGTTGTCGTCGGGCGGCCTTGCCACGCCTTGGGACCGTCAGCAAACGAGTCTCAATTCTGAAATCGCGGATCTTGCCCACAAGCAGAAACGCGTTGTGCGAGTAACATTTGTGCCAGAGTCCGCAGTTGATCGGTTGCCAAGCGATAAAGCTGGCTCACAGATTGCTGGCACACAAGCCGTGCGGTCGACCATCGATGTCTCTCAAGACGAACGGCTTGTAGGCGTTGTTGTGGTGACGATCGAGCGTTTGTATCGGCCGTACTGGCGGCCGTCAACGGTCAGCGTGTCGAGTTCGAGCCACACGCGCGATCCATCGCTTGGCAGCCGGGGTATGTATCGGTCGTTCTCTGTCGTGACGCAGCGTGACCATGCTCTCGAAGAGAAACTCGCAAGTCGGGTCAGGCGCGGGTTGTTGACCGAGAACGAGTAGGCAAGATTTTAGAGCACCCGTGCCACTGACCTGTCTTCAGGTCAGTGCTCTTGGACCAGCACACTTGTGTGTCATGCACTATAAAAGACACTGACCTGAAGACAGGTCAGTGGCACGGGTCACAATACATTTGGCCCTACTGGTCGCGGCGCTGCGCGTCGGTTCGGATACCAAAGGGTTTGGACTCGATGCTTGCCTGATTCGGAGCGGTCTCGCCGAGCTTTGGTTCGATCGTGGTTGAGATCTGTTGGTGCGTGTCGGGGTCGATCGCGGTGTGACCGAGTGCCCGGGCCACGAGTTCGCCTCGGCTTGACGCGTTGAGCTTGCGGTGCAGGCTTTTGACATGGTCGTGGACGGTGTGCGGGCTTCTGCCCAGGTCGTCGGCGATCTGGCGGACACTCTTTCCGAGCGTGAGTTGTTCGAGGACGACTTGCTCGCGCTGCGTGAGCCACTTCGTTGGGCCATTGGCACCATCGCCAAGCGCCAGGATTGTGCGCCGTGCGAGTACGGGCAGGACCGCTGCCATCGCGTGGCTGTGCGCTGGTGTGAGCCTGATGCCTGCACCGAGCGGGGCGACCTGCGCGATCATGACTCTGCCTTCGTCTGGGTTTCCGATACCAAGTATTCCGACGAGGATGTCGGAGGATTCGAGGCCGTGCCAGAGTCTTGGGATGTCGCCGCGCGTGACGGTTTCGCCGCCGGGCAATTCGGTGAGCCTGCCGACGGTCGGTGTGTTGCGTGTGCTCATCGAGACGCGGACACCGACGCGCCGAAACCGGGCGGCCCGGACGCGGAGTGTTGCGAGCCTTGGGTCTTCGCCGCGGTATTCGCTGCCGGCGCGATGGATGGGCCGGGCGCGAGCAACGCCAGCGCGTGCGGCAACGCCGGAGACTTCTTGGTTGGTCAGGTCGCCGGTGGGCGAGAGCGTGCCGATGGTGAGCGTTGCAAGTGCTGGCTCAGCAAGGCCCGCAAGACACCACGCGGCTCGGTCGCACCATTCGAGTGTGGCTACCGCGGGCAGTTCGACGATCGACTCGGCGGTGTGCGCCAAGGATGCCATCACGGCATCGAATGTACTCTGGCGATCGGTGTCCATCGGAATCCTCCTGCGGGGGCGGAGAACACATCCCTCACGCGATTCGCTGCGCCGGCTTTACAGTCCGCACAGCGGGCATTGTACCGGACCTCGGCGATTTTGCACCCCCGAATCCACCTTGATCGGGTCGGATTGGTCTATACCGGTAAAATAGGTAGTATCATCCCCTGATACTAGCCTAAATTGGTGGGTTCATATTGTATACGGTCTTTGTTTGCAACCCAAAATGGGTATGTTCCTTCTTTGCAAGCCACAGAGGAATCCGCGCGATCGTTGTTCAGAGTTGCGCCAAGTGCTTGTCCATGCCGCACATGCCCCCGGTCTGACAGGACCACAAGTAGGCACGCATGGACAAGAATGTATGGCGGGTGATCCGCGGAGCGAGCCGAGCGTCGCGCCGCGATGGAGTTCTGGCGTGATGAGTTGCTTCGGCGGCGGGCTTGCGCCCCCTGCCCGCTTTGGTCCGAAGACTCGACCGTGTCCGCAGGTGGGTCACCACTAAGATCACCCTCTACAACGCGAGCATCTGCTGCAGGATGAACCCCTCGCGAGGAATCTTCCGTGGCACCGTAAGCCATGTCGTTGGTTGTGCAAGTCTCACCCAGCAGTTTGCACGGCCGACACGGCCCGGGCACAGGATGGTACATGACTTTGCAAGGCGCACTAGCCGCCTTCTGCTTCTGGTTCAGGCGCGACGGTGACGGAGACCTTGTTCTCCGGGCCGTAGTAGCGGTCGAATGCTTCACGGATTTCGTCGGTTGTGAATGTTGCGTAGTCCTCTTCGATGGCGGCGACATCGTCGAGGCTTGTGCCGCGGTAGGTCATGTCATCGAGTGTGCCCGACCAGTAGCTTGGTTCTTTGAGTTGTTCGTCGAGCGTGTTGAAGAGCTGGCCTCGCGCGGTTTCGACTTCTTCACCGCTTGGGCCGAACTCGGCGAACTCGGCGAACATGCTCTGGATCTCGCTTGCGAGCTTGCCCTCATTGCCGGGTTTGCACGGGCCGGCCGCGAAGATCAGACCCATCCCCGGGTATGCGGTTGAAGGCTGGCTGACCGTGCTGATCGAATAGACGAGTTGCAGTTCTTCGCGGATGCGTTTGACCATGCGCGTCGAGAGGATCTTGGTCGCCATGTTGATGAGCCGAACATCGCGGATGTTTGATTGGTCAGGCCCGAAGGTACCAGCGATCGCGATCGCCATCGGGGTCTGCGTTTTCATCGTGACAAACGCCTCAAGCGGGCCTTGGGGACGGGCGATGTTGCGGTACTCGTCGAGCGTGTCTTCAGAAATCCGCTCACGAGTCGGCAGCGAGCCGAGGTATGTTTCGACCAGCTCGAACGCGCGTTCTTTGTTGATGTCGCCCACGATCGAGACCTCGATCGGCGCGGTCTGCACCATGTAGTCGAGCCAGTCCTGCGCCTCGCCGATTGTGATCGCCTCGACTCGTTCAAGGCTCATCGGTGTGAGCCGGGTTTCGCCTTCTGGAGAAATCAGGGTCGGGAGCAATTCCTGAAGTTTACCCATCGGCTGGGTGGTGCGCATTTCGATGCCCTGGATCTGGCCGTCACGCCAGCGGTCGAGCGCGGACTGCTCGATCATGGGTTTGGTCAGCATGAGGTGCGCCACCTGCATGGCGGCTTCCATGTCATCGGGGTTACCCGAAACGCTCATCGAGATCGAGTCCGCCCCTGCGCCACCGCCGCGGAAGCTGGCTTTCTTGCCGGTCATAAGGTCAGAGATGTTGGTGCTGGTCAGGTTGTGCGTCGCGGGCTGGAGGAACGCGAGTGCCGCGACTTCGCTGACGCCTTTGTTCTGCGCGTTCTCTTGGATCCGGCCGCCCGCGAGCGTGATGGTGATGGTCGCGCTGTCCTTGCGGTAGTCCATCTCGCGGTGGTGGACACGGATGCCGTTGTCGAGCCACGCAGACCAAACATTGGTTGTTTCATGTCGACCTATTTCAGTAAACTCTCCGGCTTCTGGAATACTTGCCATCAACTCAGACGGGCGTTCCGCATCCGCCTCAGCCTCGGGTGTCGCAGCAAGAGCGACCCGTGCAAGCTCCAGAAGCTCCGACTCTGTCGGCACAGCGATCGCGCTCGGTGCGGTCAGCATGATCGCGACATTCTCATCGTCGTACAGATCATCGAACCGATCGCTGACTTCCTCATCCGAGATTGTCGGCACAAGTTCTTGGATAAGTTCCAACCGCTGCGCCGCCGAGATCACGGTCGCGCCGCTGGCAACCGAGTTGTTGATCGATCCCAAGATCGCGCGGGCGGGGAGCGTTGCTTCTGATTCTGCGCTGCGTTCGGCTCGTGCGATGAGCGATTTACGGGCATCGTCGATTTCTCGGCTCGAGAAGCCGTGAAGCCTCGCCCTGCGGAGTTCGAGCGTTGATTCGTTGAGCATCGCCTCCCACTGATCGGGCCTGCCGTCGGCGTTGATTATGCTGACGCGGACCGCGCCAAACAGATCCGCCATGAACGCCCCGCCCGAGAGCATGGTCGTCTCGCCCTCATTGATCTTCTTGCGCAGCCGACGGTTAAAGACGCTCGACGCGAGATCGTCGATCAGGCTCTGGCGCAGGCCTTCTCTGGTCGTGACCGCGGGCAATGGGTTGCGGATGTTGATAATCTGAATCGATGACTCGGTCAATTCATCGTCGGTAATCACCACGCTTCGCATCGAATCGTACGGCGTGAGGTTGATATCGAGATCCTCCGGCCGCTCGACATACGCGCCGCGTTCAAAGCTGTTGCGAATCTCTTTGAGCACCATCTCGGGTTTGGCATCGGCGACCACGATCAGCGTCATGTTGCTGGGAACGTACCATGTATCGACGTACTGGCGGAAGTCTTTTTGCTGCATCGACATGAGCGTTTCTTCGATGCCGATCGGGAGACGCTGTCCAAAGGTCGATCCCGGCGCAAGGCGGCGAAAGAACTCTTCCTGCACGCGCTGCTGAGGACCAAGCCTTGTGCGCTTTTCTTCAAGGATCACGCCACGCTCTTCGTCGATCTCGTCTTCGAGCAAGCTCAGCCCAAACGCGACATCGCCAAAGAACAGCATCGCCTTACCCAACGTGTCGTGCTGTGCATCTGGAAGTTCAAGGATATAAGTCGTCTGGTCGAAACTCGTAAACGCGTTCTGGTGGCGACCAAAGGTCAGGCCGATGGACTCAAAGAACGGGATCAGTTCGCCCGGAGCAAAGTTCTCTGAACCGTTGAATGCCATATGTTCTAAAAAGTGACTAATGCCCTGAATGTCGTCGGTCTCGTTGAGAGAGCCGGACGAGATGTGCAGGTACATTGCGCTGCGCCCCGGCGGATTGGCGTGCTCTTTGATGATGTAGGCAAGGCCGTTGTCGAGCGTGCCCGTAAGAACATCGCCCCGCATCTCAAGCGGCTGAGCGTGTGCCGAGCTTGTCATTCCTGCACACGCCAGCAGGCCAAGGGTCGATAGCTTTTTCATWGTTTGTTCTCCGTTTGGATGCGCAGGCTTCCCCCGGTCGCCGATGCACAAATCCAGATAAAGAAGGATACCCGCGAAAAAGCCCGCCGTTGCGGCTGAATCAGCCCTGTCCGAGGAACATCTGGCACGACCCGCTGCAATTGTTTTTCGGGACAAACTCGCCAGCGAGCATCCCCGTGATCGCCTTGTCAATCTTCGCCCCAACCTTGGCGTGGTCGATCTCGGCGAGCGCGATCACGCCCTTCTCCCCCGATGAAAACACCCAATACTCAGCAAAGCCCGCAAGCTCTTCGGGTGATTCCAGTTCCAATTTCTGGGCAAGCGCGAGCGAATAAATCCCGAGCTGCAAGTCATCWTTCTTCGGTGATGTCAGCGAACCCCACGCCTGACCCGTTTTGTAGTCGATGATCCGAAACCCGCCGTCCGGCGTCCGATCAACCCGGTCGAGCTTGGCATCAAGCATGTGCGGTTCATCATCGCCCGACGCCCGGCGGTACGCAAACGGCGCATGCTCTTCCAGCATCATCACATCGGCGCCCTGGTCGTGCAACTTCTCATACCCGGACTGAAGCTGCGCCTCGATCTGTTCGAGCTGCGCGGGGTCAGCGCCTCCGATGCGTCTGCTCTCTGCGACAAACAACTCACGCGCGATACTGAGCAGCTCATCAACTCCTGGAAGTGCCCCACCCTCAGAATCAGCTTCGCTCCACTGCCGATAAAACCGCTCGAGCGCCGAGTGCGCCACCGTGCCTACAAGCTGCTCGCCGCTGCTGGGTTCGCTTASCCCGAGCACATACCGCAGATAAAAACACCCTGGGCATGTGCCATATGATTTGATTTTTGAATAACTCAAGCGCAACGGCGAAGCCATCGGAGCCGTACTCGAACCGATCGCTCGGTCTTCGCGTGAACCGCCCAGCCGATCGGCCAAGTCCCTTGCAAACTCACCATCGCCCATCAGCCAATCCGGGATCTCTTCAATCGGCCCATGCCTGAGCGCCTCGATAATCGCGAGTCTTTTGGCCGATGCAATCAGCGCATCGCCGAGCGTATCAAGCTTGGAAWCAAGGGTAATTCCTTCCTCAGCGCGATCGAGCGCCTGTGCCGCCGACCGCCGAGCGGCCCGGCGCGCACTTGCGATCACACGAGACCTCGCTTCTTGCGAAGCGCTCTCGGACGCGAGCGCATCGGCACCACGCAGCGTTGCGCCGCGAWCAATGCACGAACGAACCACAGCCTCGGCTTCAAGTAAGACAACCGATCCTTCCCGTTCATCCGGCCCAAGCGGTGTCTTCCCACGCCACGCAAGTTCCTGGAACATGTGCATCGACTTGCTCGCGTTCTTGGCGCGTTTACTCAGCAGCACAAGCCGACGCTCGGCGCGTGTACACGCCACATAAAACAACCGGCGTACTTCGTCCTGCTCCCTGCCACGCTGTGATCGCGGATCTGCCTGAAACGGCGTCAGTTCCGACGGGAGCTCTGCGCCATCGCGCGTCTTGACATGTCCAAACGCGCCGGACGCCGCACCGATCCTCGGCACAAAGACCGTATCAAACTCAAGCCCCTTGGATGAGTGAGCCGTCATCAGCCGAACGCCGGAACTGCCAAACTCCGCGTCGTCTTGCCCATCGATTGCATCAAAGCTGGCTGGGCCTGCGAGTTGCTCCTTGGTTGTCAGCTCGTTGTAGTACCGTAAAAAAGCAGCTAAATCTCCGGGCGGATCGAGCCGGCGCTGTAAATCTTGCACAAACTGAAGTAACGAGACGAGCGCCGAGATGCGTACCGATTCGAGTCGGCGATCGGGAAGCTCGCGGTGCGCAACGCCCGTGTGCTCGATGATCTCTTTGACCATCGCCTCGGCGTTCATCGTCGCCGACAACTCACGCAGCGTAGTCAGCAACTCCGAAAGCACCGTAAGCCCTTCGTGCTCGCCCGCGCGATCTGCGATCCAAGCCGGCATCGGCATTGGCCGGTGCGCCTCAACCTTCGACTGCCTGCGGTGCGACTCGTATGCATCAACAAACGACAGTGCTTGCTCGGCTGGCATCGACACCGGCGGGCGAACCAAGAGCCTTATCAACGAAACATTGCTCGCCCCAACCACCGCTTCGATCCATGCCTTGACATCCAGAACCGCATCATCTTCTTTGTTCTTTCGGATCATCGAATCGTCGACTGCGATCCCTTCAAGCTCCAATACCCGGCCAATCGCGGCGCACACATTGTGCGAACTTGCGATGACCGCGTAACTCGACAACTCGCGGTCCGGGTGCTCAGCACGGTCCGCCAGAATCATCGCGGCGATCGTCATGCCGTAGTCGCTSKCRMKSSWRMSWYSCWKTKCSWCRAYCKKSKCSGSMRSRYCGKSCKCWRMSYSRYRRYGCRYKYSGATCMCSWWGYYCKKSTSKWMKMKSTCSTGCGATAGACCAATGATCCGCTGCGCCGTCTCAAGCACCGCCTCCGTGCTGCGGTAGTTCTCGGTCAACGGCACGGTCTGGGCACCCGTCCAGATCTCCTTGAAGTGCTGGAACGCGCGGTCATCACTGCCCCGAAAGCCGTAGATTGCCTGATCGTCATCACCGACAACACACAGATCACGCGAGCGGCTCGGCGGCGAAAGCTCCTTCAAGAACGCCAACTGCGCACCGTTGACATCCTGGAATTCGTCAACAACCAGATGCCGAAGCTCATCAATGATATATGATCCGATTCTCTGTGAATGGCGAATAATACGAATCGGGAGCAGAATAAAGTCATCGAACGAGAGCAGCGCCTTGTCGAGCGCCATCGTTTCGTACCGCGCATACACCTCGACCGCACACGCAAACTCGGCTGCGCGTTCGCGCTCGGCGCTCAGCCGATCGGCATCCCAAGGCTCGCTCTCTGTGCCGCCGTCTTCGACAAGCTCGTTCCATCGCCCCACAAGCTTTCTGGCATCATCTGGGAAGATCGCCGAGGTGCGCAGGTGTTCGATCCAAGCGAGCGATCGTGTCGCCACGCCTTCTCGCCCGCCGTCGGCGAGAAGACCTGCGCTCACTTTTCCATCAGCCGCCGCATCACCAACCGCGGCCTTGAGCAGCCGCATCTGCTGCACCGAGTCCATCAGGTCATGGCTCGCCGGCAAGCCGATCACATCACCGAACCGTAACAAGATGCGCCGACCAAAGCCGTGGAAGGTGCTCGCCGCAACGCGCGAAGCCGCGTTGTCCCCGACGATTGTTCCGAGGCGATGGCGCATTTCCTCGGCGGCCTTGACCGTAAAGGTCAGCGCACCGATCGACTCGGCCCGCGCACCATCACGATGAATAAGCCTTGCGATGCGGTGCGTAATCACCCGCGTCTTGCCCGTGCCCGGCCCCGCGAGCACCGCCACCGGCCCCGCGTCATACTCGACCGCAATCCGCTGCGATTCGTTGAGACCCTCGGACCAGTGCGGCAAGCTAGCCATCGTTTGTCTCACCTTCTTCATGCGCTTCGTCCGGCTCGCCGGTGTCGCGCATGTAAAGGTGCATCGCGGTCGTGCCGTAGTCGTGCGTTTCGGGGCCCAGTGCGCCGGCGACTTTCATGTCCGGGTACTCATAAATCGACTTCATCGTGCCGTCTTCTTCTTCCTCCGTGCCCACGATCTGCTTAAAAGGCCAAGGCGTGCGGATCACGGCGTACCCGGTATCGTCCAAATTTTTAATCAAACGAGAAAACTGATTCATCACCCTCGGGTAGGTCTCCGGGTTAATCATCAGCGGGTAGGGCGGGTCGAAGAAAATCAAATGCACCGGCTTTGGACACCGGCTTAGCGCACCCGGCCCGAGCGCATCGGCGCGCACCAGTTCGGCGCGGTCCTCGACACCCAGGAGTTCGATGTTCTTTGCGATCAGCTTGTGTACCACGCGGTCGCGCTCGATGAACACGCACCGATTCGCGCCCCGGCTCAGCGCCTCCAGCCCGATCGAGCCGCTGCCGGCGAACCCGTCGTAGCAGTCCTGCCCCTCGACATGCCCGCGGAGCAGGTTGAAAAGGGCCTCTTTGGCGAGGTCCGGGATCGGCCGAGTCGGGCTTTTCTCGCTCGGGCTAAACAGTATCTTTCGGCGAAACTCGCCACCAATGATGCGCATAGAAAGAGGGAAGCAGCACCAACCCCCCCGGTCAAGCCCGATGACTACCAGTTTGGGCAAAGGGATCAGATTGGCAAGCCAACCAGGCTACGTGCCACGGCTGTGCCAGCCGTGTGTCATGTGTTGGGTGGTCCAAAGACACGGCTGACACAGCCGTGGCACAACACCGCTCCCTTGAACATGCGGCGCAAGGCTCGCCCTCAGCACCCGGCGTTGAAGTTTGCGATCCACGCCGTGAAGTCGGTGGGTGTACACGAGCCATCGCCGTTCTGATCGCACTCGGGGAGTTGGTTGTTGAACGCGTTGATCCATGCGGTGAAGTCGGTTGGTGTGAGCATGCCATCGCCGTTGGTGTCGGGCAGGCAGACGCCCGTGCAGTTGAGATCGAAGATGTACGCCGACCCGGAGCTGGACCC
>NVSP01000003.1 GCA_002732755.1 Phycisphaera sp. | reverse complement strand
TCATCAATTCCAAGCTTGGAATCCGTTAACGCGGCAAATCGTCTCTTATCCAATGCGTCGGAGGCATTGGAAATAAGCTCCCTAAGGAAAACTTCCCGCTTTTCATAAAGCGATCGGATAACGATATCGAGGACTTGTTTGACCTCGGCCTGAAACTCAAATTTTTCTGCGGTTTTGCTCATGCATTCCTCCAAGTAACGTAATTCTAGCGAAATAAACGACCGAGGGCGGCCGCATCGAGATCGACATTCCTCACCGCGGCTTGTTCGAGCAAGAGCACACCGAGCGCAAAGAGAACACTAAACACCACGCCCATCGCAGCACCCGGCTCGACTCGGCCCAGTTTCTTGACCATCTCAATGAGCACAACCGTCACCACGCCCGCGATCCCAGCGCCAAGAAACATCACAGCCGGGTTCAGCGTTTCTGAAATAAGAAACGCGATGACGAGGCCCGGCAAAACGCTGTGGCTAATCGCATCGCCCATCAGGCTCTGCTTACGAAGCACAAGAAAGTTCCCGAGCAAGCCGCAGGTCACCGCAGTAAGCGTGCCTGCCATCAAAGGGAACAGATCCAACCCTACATCAAACTCGATCTGGATCATGGCCCCGGCACCTCGATGCCCCGACTGCTTAGCAGCGACTCAAGCTCTGCGACAAGCTCCGGTGTGAGCACATGCTCGACCTGATCGACCGACCAATCGACATGACTCGGCGCGATGTCGGCGTAGCTCACCAGATACTGCTCCCATAAGCGATGATTTCGGTTTACGCGTGCGCCACGCGCAAGCCCTTGCGGCGTAACAGTAACGCCACTGCCGGCCCGCGCGCCGAGATACCCCTGCCGCGTCATCATTTGAATCAGCACCGGAACAAACCAACGAGGCCAGGCGCGGAGCTTTGCGAGCTTGGCGATTTGATTGTGTGAGATATTCGTACCGTGTTGCTCATATGCGGCTTCAAGAAGGTGCTCTCCTGCAATCCGAAGCCGCAACCGGAATCTTCGGAGCACCGAGGCAAACACACCCCGCGTCGGTGCGACGAACATGCTAATGAGAAAGATCACACCTGAAGTCAAGACGATTACTGAGCCTGCAGGTTTGCGTGGCAAGAGCGATGACATGACCGACCCCGCGTAGCCGCTAAACGCACCGATCAGACCAGCAAGCAACACGAGCGTCCACAGACGATCCGTCCAAAACCTAGCAGAAACAGAAGGAATAATCAACAGTGCCACGACCATGATCAGCCCCACCGCTTGCAGACCAGCCACAGTCACAACCACAACGAGCGCCATCAGGAGCAGGTCGATAAACGACACAGGCCATCCAGTCACTTTGGCAAACGAATCATTAAAGCATGTAAGAGTGAACTCTTTAATGAACAGCACCGCAACGACCACGCTGGTAGCCGCGACACCTGCCATCAGCTTGATATCGCCGACAGACATCGCAGCGGCTTGGCCGTAGATAAAATGGTCAAGCCCCGCCGCGCTCGATTTAGCATTCTCTTGGATATAACTCAAGAGCACCACGCCTGCACCGAAGAAAACACTCAGCACGATCCCGATCGCCGCGTCGTGATGCAAGCGGGTGTACCGAACAATCGCCTGTATGCAGAGCACACCGATCACGCCCGTGACTGTGGCGCCCAGCAGGAGCACCGGGAGCGAACGCCCGTCCATGCCCATCGCCGTGGCTACGAGGAATGCGATGCAGATGCCGGGGAGCGTCGCGTGGCTGAGCGCATCGGCCATCAGCGAACGCTTGCGTAGCAGCGCAAACACGCCGACCACGCCCGCAGCAAGCCCGAGCATGGTCGTGCCCGCGATCACCGTATTTGTATTGAACCCCGCCCGAAATGTCAGCGTCTCAATAATCTCAGCGATGCTTGGCAACTCGTCCGTGACATTCGTAATCGAAGTCTGATTCTGCATCGACGCGAGATGAAGAATCCGATCAAACACCGGCGTTTACTCCTGCCCAGAAGCGGCACGCGCGATTGCCTCGGAGGCTTCCGAGAGCAGTGTGAGCCGGCCGCCGTAGGTTTTTTGCAGGTTTTCCTGTGTAAAAACTTCAGAAACTGGACCAGCCGCGACGACACGCATGTTGAGCAAGATCACATGATCGAAGTATTCTGGAACGGTCTGCAGATCATGATGCACCGTGATGACCGTTTTGCCAAGACCCTTAAGCTGCCGGAGAACCTCGACGATTGCAAGCTCCGTCGCCGCGTCGACACCCGCAAACGGCTCGTCCATGAAGTACAATTCAGATTCCTGCGCAAGAGCACGCGCAAGAAACACCCGCTGCTGCTGCCCCCCCGAGAGCTGGCTGATCTGGCGTTTGGCGTAGTCTTGCATGCCGACGCGCTCGAGACTCTGCATCGCGGCCTGTTTGTGTTTCTTGCTGACCGGCCTGCACCAACCGATTTTTCGGTACCTTCCCATGCACACAACATCGAGCGCCGAGACTGGAAAGTCCCAATCGACTGACTCTCGCTGAGGCACATACCCAATCTTGGAACGCGCATCACGGTAGCCCTGCCCCCAGAACTCGACCTGCCCGGAAGCYCTTGGAACAAGCCCAAGGCACGCTTTAATGAATGTGCTTTTACCCGCGCCGTTTGGGCCAACGATAGCAACGAGTTTGTTTGCGGGCGTGTCGTAGTCAACATCCCAGAGCACGGGCTTTCGGTTGTAGGCAACGGTCATCGCGTGGACCGACAWAGGGCTCTCGAGCGAATGCTCAGGCCGAGCCGTTACGCCGCCAGATGGTGCATCATGGTTTCGCTGTGCGGTCATTCGTGCGACAACTCGCCGATCATGCCTGATACTGGAGCTTCCCCGCCGAGCGCTCGCACGATTGTTGTGAYGTTGTGGTCAATCAWCCCGATGTAGGTGCCCTCGTAAGACCCCGCATCACCCATCGCATCGCTGAAAAGCTCGCCCCCTATCACTACGGCGTGCCCGCGTGCTCTTGCGCCAGCAACAAGGGCGCTGATGTTTCGTTCTGAAACAGTTGATTCAATAAATACTGCGCTAATGCTTTGTTCAACGAGCAGGTCAACGAGATTCTCAATGTCTCGCACGCCAGCCTCTGACTCGGTCGAGATCCCTTGGATACCAACGACCTGATAGCCGAACCTTTCGCCGAAGTAGTTGAACGCATCGTGTGCGGTGATCAGAATCCGTTGCCCCTCTGGCACACTCGAAAGAACTTCCTCTGCGTAGGCGTTGAGCTTGCCGAGTTCCTCGATGTATGCGTCCGCGTTCGCAGAGTATGTGCCCTCGCCGCCGGGATCGAAATCAATGAGCTTGTCGCGCACGATGCCCACAGCCATCGTCCACGCAATCGGGTCCATCCAGACATGCGGATCATAAAGCCCCGCAAACTCTTCTGGCTCGAGCAGAAACTCCTCATCCAACAACTCCGTTACCGCGTACACCTTCTTGCCAGAAGTCGCGGCGCTGATCATCGCATCGGTCATCTTGCCTTCGAGCAGCAAGCCGTTGTAGAAAACCACATCGGCGCTTCGGAGTTTCTTGATGTCAGACCGTGTCGGTTTGTACAGGTGCGGGTCCACCCCAGAACCCATCAGACCAACGACCTCGGCGCGATCACCGGCGACGTTTCTGACGATGTCCTCGATCATGCCCGTCGTGGCGACAATGCTGTAGCCGGGCTCGCCACGGGCACCCAAAGCGAGAACCGCGCACACAAACATATGAATCCAACGACTCATTCAACACCTACCATCGGCCTAAAGCCATTGTGTAGCCTTCGCTACATGTCAATCGATACTCCACACCAAGCCAGAGGCCGGTGTACAGAGCCGAGTGTAGCCGATGCTACATTCAGTGTCAAACGATCCCCTGCGGCCAGCAAGCCCGAGCTAGAGCCGACCCGCGCCGGCGATCTCCTCAAACCTGCGGAGTGTTTCCCTGCTGACATGGTGCTCGATACCCTCGGCGTCGGTCTCGGCGGTCTTCTTGCTGATGCCGATAGCCCGCAAGAACCGAACCACCACCTCGTGCCGCCGCGAGCACGCCGTGGCCAGACGACGACCCTTGGCGGTCAACTCGATGGGCTTGTACGGCTCGGTCACGACCAACCCATCGCCCTCGATCCGCCGAATAATTCGGATCACCGTGACATGCGACACACCGAACCGGTCCGCAAGATCCCGGACCCGGCACGTCCCCTCGCGGTCAACGATCTCCGCGATCGCCTCAACATAGTCCTCGGCGGTCTCGGTCGAATGATCGTGCCGAACCCGCTTATGAACCTTTGCGTTGTTTGTTGTTGTGTTCATGTTTTGTCAGATCGCTGCGGCTTAGGTTACTCTACATGTTTGCGCCCCGGTGGGCAGCATCGCCTGAGTATATCCCGACTACGCCGCCWCACGATTGGGCATATCTTTGGACATCTCAAGACAGCACGCGATAAGCCTTTCCATATCGACGGGCTTTCCGACATGCTCGTCGCAGCCCGCCTGGAGACACTTGTCCCGGTCGTGCGACATCGTGTGCGCTGTCAGCGCGATGATGGGACCGGTGTAGTTCTGTTTACGGAGTCGCCGCGTCGCCTGATAGCCGTCGAGGTTTGGCATCTGCATGTCCATGAGCACGATATCGTAGCGCGTGCCGAGTTTCATCTCTTTACGAACCGCCCTGATTGCCTGCACACCATCGACGGCCGCCTCGACCTGCGCACCGGCTCTTTTGAGATGGAATGTGAGGAGTCTCGCGTTGTCGGGGCCGTCTTCTACCAACAGAATCCGCAGCCCCTCCAGCGGTTTCGGCAATGTATTCGTGGATTTTTTCTTATTTTTTGCTTCAAGCTCTGATCGCTCGTACTCCTCAAGCGAACGAAGCATCGACACAGACTCTGCGTTGTGAGTCGGGATGTTCAGCGTAAACGTGCTCCCCTCGTCGAGCTTTGAAGTAACCGAGATGCTCCCGCCGAGCAAGCCCGCAAGCCGCTTTGATATGCCGAGACCAAGCCCGGTCCCGCCAAACTTCCGTGTCGTCGAGTCGTCGGCTTGCGAGAACGGGTCAAAGATCTTCTTGATCGCTTTTTCATCAATCCCGATGCCCGTATCGCGGACATCGATCCGTAGTGTGTCGCCCGCCTCGTGTGTTTCATGTCTGAGCCGGATGATCACGCTTCCTTGATCTGTAAACTTGACAGCGTTGCCCACAAGATTCAGTAGAATCTGCCGGGTGCGCACGGGATCACCAACGATGGTCCGTGGAATGAGAGTCTCAAAGACAACATCAACAGGAATGCCCTTGCCCTCGGCACGCACCTTGATAAGCGACTGCACCTGACCAACAACAGCGGCGGGGCTAAACCGAACCTGCTCGATCGACATCATGCTTGCTTCGATCTTTGAGAGATCAAGAATATCATTGATAACCGCCAGAAGATGCTCGCCGTTGCGATGGATAATATCCGCCGCGTCCTCCCGCTTTATCGTCGTGCTCTGTGTGTCGGAATCCTCTTTGAGCAACTGCGAATACCCAAGGATCGCGGTCATCGGCGTCCGTATCTCGTGGCTCATGTTCGCCAGAAAGGCGCTCTTGGCACGGCTTGCGTCCTCGGCTTCTTCCCTCGCCTTGTCCAGCGAATCGCGGATCTTCTGCAACTCGCCCGTCTGGGCTATCTGGTCAATCCCAAAGCCTATCAGAAKCGCAGCGTTTCCAGCTATCTTGTACATATCAGCCAAATCAAAATATGTGTCATATGGCTGCTTTGCCATGCTCGCAACCAACTGGCCGCTCATGGCGATACAAATCGAGAGCATCACCCACCAGATCAGTTTGGTATGTGCGTAGGCGTATTCCCTCCGGTACTGAATGAACGCGAGCAGCAAGAGCAGGGCAATCACAAACTCGAAAGGCCTTGACACAATGTAACCCGAAAAGACATGGTCTAGGTCTAAAACCAAGATCATGCTCATCGCACCAAAAACCACCAATCCCGCGATCATCAGGCCCGCAACCAGGATCTCCCGGCACGCGTTCTTGACCGGCCCCATCCGCCGCGAGATGCTTGGTGCTGCGATGAGCACGATCGCAAGAACGAACCGGCCCAGCGAGTACACGCTCGATATAACATCTTCTGATTCGTAGTGCTCCAGCCCAAAGAATCCCTTAAGCAGTGAATGCGTGTGTAAACCGAGCAGCATGTCCTCGGTGCTGCTGACGAGGAAAGCCAGCCCGATGAACATCTGAATACGATTCCCGAGCACAACGAAACGAATAATCAGCACGGCTCCGGTGATGAAGCCGATAAGCCCCGCTGCAAACTCATTCGCCGCGTGTTGCTCGTGGCTCCCGCTGTGCTCACCCAGATTAAAAACAAAGGCAATTCCGACCAACAAAGCAATCGTCAGCACAGGCCAGTAGCAAAGCAGAAACTCCCTGAGCCGAGGCCAGTAGCGCCGATGTTCCGCCATCGAATCCGCGAAGTCATCACAGGTTGTCTCGTCCGCAGTTCCCACAGTTGCCCCTGCAATAAGACCACATCGTGCCCTCAGAATCGACCGAGACACCTCGAATCTTGATCGGCTCGCCGACACTACAGGTTTGGTTCAAGTTAGACGAATAAATGCCTCATCATTGTGGATGTTCTGTCCCAACCCCGGCATGGAGGTCTCCCTATACTGCATGGTCCAAACCCCTGCCCTAATGTGGGTAGATCAGCACAAAGGCGATCCCAATGAGAAACTCAACACCCCTTTCCTTCACTACAAGATTCGCGTGGCTCGCCACGCTCATCTTCGCGGCCAGCATCACGCAACTCACTCACGCACAGCCAAAGCCCGCGTTCATCTACGAGTCCATGCTCGAAACATATTTCGATGATGAGTCGGGCAGGATCCGGTTCGGAGAATATGACCTCGCGTTCATCCCCGAGGGCAAACTCAACGCGAGCGTCGCGGTCGTCAACTCAGAGAACACAGTCGTAGAAAGCTTCAAATTCTTCGAGGACTACCGAGCTACTGATGGGGTCTTTGGCAGGGTAATGGTACAAGGCAATGCTGGCCCCGCAGATGTGCACCTAACCGAACCGGGTGTCTACCAGATCGTTTATCTTATCGACGGCGAACCCGTCTCCAGAATCCCCGTTGTCCTCGAACAAACCTCAGAAGGCGACGACCCCTTCGACCCGGTCAATAAATTCCGATTCCTCGGGATGTGGCASKTSKRCRRCYACMWCRMCWKGACCACGTACAAAGACGAAGATCATCCCTCGCTCAGCTTCTGGCTCGGCATGCAAGACCTCGCCGAGGGCGAGACCAAGGACATGTTTACTGCCWYCCWYRARSRCGGYGATGRRRKCGTCKKKYWKTYYRMRWRCWYSSRKGRMWTCATCTCAAATGATCACTACAAGCGTGTAGACATCGAGATCTACCTCCCCCACGAGCACAAAAACACCCCATACGCCATCCGCGTACCGATGGAAGAGTGGACCAAACCCGGCGAATACACCATTGAGATCACACGCAACTCCGACAGCAAACTCATCCGAAAATTCGCCTTTACGAGCAAGGACGACAAGATCCAGCCACTGGAAAACTCGGCGCTCGATTTCGACCCACATATCGACTACATGGTGCCCCGTGTGTACAAGAGAGGCGGCCACGGGTACGACTTCAAAGAGGCGATCTGGATCAAGAGCGAGTAGCCAGCGCGCATACGCTTGTGCATGGTCCACATCGGCTGGATATTTAGCCTCGTCCGCTCTGGCTCATCCGCCGCAGGCTACGCCGCTGCTGCGCCGTGGGATCTCCCCGTCGCCGACGAACTCTTTGGCCCTTGGGACCGGACAGGGCCGCCCCACAACATGCCAAAACGCCAAGCCGAGCTTGCCCGCGCGTTCCGCGCGGTTGGTAACATCCTGACCGCCGAGATCGTCGGCTTGGCGCACGACATCCTCCGCGAACTCGCCCAGCGCGACAACACCGGCAAGGGCTGGGTCGTCTGCAAGTGCCCGCACCTGATGTTCACACCCAAAGATTTCAACACATGGTTCGGCGCGACCTCGGCGCAAGGCATCGTCCACCACCAGGCACACCTCATCCGCAATCCCATCCGCCGAGCCAACAGTTGCTACGCCCGCGGCTGGGAACACATGCTCAACGACCCATACGAACTCGGCGCCTATCGCACCTTCATGCAGCGCTGGAACGACGCCGAAACAAAGCTCCGTTTCGAGGACATGCGGACCGAACCCAGCGAGTTTTTCCACGCGCTCTACGAAGGCTGGGGACTGGCCGCAACCGACTCAGAAATCCAGCGCGCCTGTGACTATCTCGCCGAGCAGTACCACGACTCATCCGCCCAGCGCCGAACGCTCACTCCCGGTTTCGTACCGCAGAGCGAAACGAACTGGGCCGCGCCAGGCGAGTTGCTCGATGTGTACCTCGCCGACGATGAGATCCACAGCTTCATGCAAGAGCAAGGCTGGCCCACGAACCGCAGCTCGTATGAGGGGTGGCTCCCACGCAAACTCTGGCGCGCGCTCAAGGGCAAATCGCCCGGGATCTCGGCATGAAACGCGACACACTCAGCGTCGGATGGGTCTTTAGCCTTGCGCGCTCGGGCTCGTCGATCACCGCCTACGCCGCAGCCGCGCCGTGGAACCTGCCCGTCGCCGACGAGATCATGGGCCCCTGGGTGCGCACGCAAGAACCCTACAACTTCCCACCAGAACAGGCGGAACTCGTGCGGATGTTCAAGCAATCCGGCGCAGCGTTGACACCCGAGGTCGCCACGCTCACGCGCAAACTCCTCGAACAACTCGCAGCAAACGCATCATCAAACCGCATCGTCAGCAAACACCCGCACCTGCGCTTTACACCCGAAGAACTCGCCCAACGGTTCCCCCAAGACCGCGGCGTCTGGCTCATCCGAAACCCGCTCCGCCGACTCGCAAGCATCCACGCCCGCGGCTGGACCTCCATCATCCGCCCAAACCACGACCTCGAATTCTTCCGCGAATACGCCCAACGCTGGCTCTCACTCCCAAGTGATCGAACCCTTGTCTTCGAATCGCTCCGAATCGATCCGCATGCCTACTTCGCCAAGCTCTTTGGAGCCCTCGGCTGGGAAGCGACGCTGGGCGATGTCGACAAAGCAGTCGCCTACCAACAACGCAACTACCACGGCAACAGCGGCGGTGTCGAACCACACAACTCACCAACCAAAACCGTCAGCGACGCAGCAAAGAATGTACCCGAAGAAGCGGTCCACGCGTACCTCTCCGATCCCTTTATGCGGGAGCTCTTCAAGCGCATGGGCTGGTCGCGCAAACCAAGCGACTACACACCCGCACCGCCCAACATCGCCGTGCGCATCCGAACCAAACTCACCCAACTCTCGACCCGCAACCAGAGAAAGCCGTGACCTGCCCTCGCGTCCTCTGGCTCTTTACCATGACCCGCAGCGGCTCAAGCGCCGCCGTCTACGCCTCCGCACAGGCGCTCGGATTCGCCGTCGCAGACGAACCATTTGGCCCCTGGGACAGAACCAAGTCGCCCTACAACTACCCGCCCGAGCAGGTCGATCTCCACAAACTTCATCTTTCACACAATGAAAAACTCTGCGACGAAACACGCGAGCTTGCCGAGCATGTTCTGGCACTCATCGCCGAGCAACAGCAGAGCGACACCGTCATCATCAAAATGCCCCACTCCATGATCGACCCCGCAGAGGTTGCTCGGCTCTGGCCCGAGCACCGCGCCGCGTTCCTGCTGCGTCACCCGCTGGCCCGGCTCAACAGCATCTACACCCGCGACTGGWCCGACACCATCCGCCAACCCTTCGACCTCGAAACCCTCCGCATCTTCCTCCACCGCTACATGCACCAAGAACCCGCGAGCCGCTTCACCTTCGACGAGTTCACAGCAACCCCTCGCAAGTTCTTTCGTAAACTCTGGAATACATGGGATACAGACTTTAGCGATGAACAGATCGAGATCGCCACGCGCTACAAAGCCAACACCTACCACGAATCCTCGGGCGAAACCATCGCCGGCCGCAACCCCCACCGCGTCCTGAGCGAACACCGCGCCGCTGTCCCCCAAGAAGCCATCGACGCGTACCTCAGCGAACCAGTCGTCGGCGCGTTCCTGCGTCATGTTGGATGGGACAATACAGCAAAAAATTACGCGAGCACGTTGTGAAAACCCCAACCAATGCCCGCTCCCAGTTTCTACTCATCCTCGCGGTCGCCGCATCGGTCCGTCTGCTCGGCATCCTCACACTCCCGCTCATCATCACCAACGACGGCTCAAACTACCTCGTATGGGGACAAGAACTCGCAACCGGCGCATGGCCCAATTTCCCAACAACCCGCACGCCCGGCTACCCGCTCATGCTCGCCGCGATCTTCAAATCGCTCGGCCAAAGCGCACACGCGATCCTCATCGCGCAGGCTCTTCTTGGCATCGCAACCTCATTGCTTGCGTGGCACACCGCGCGCACCATCGCCGGCAACCGCGCCGGCATCGTCGCCGGTGTTGCGATCTCGCTCGAACCCTGGCTCTTTCTCTTTGAGCACTACGCGCTCAGCGAAACCTTCACGCTCTTTCTTGTCATGCTCGCCGTCGCAACCGCCGCATCGGTCCGCAAGCGCTGGCTCGTTTTCCCCGCCTTTATAGCGGGCCTTGCTATCGCAGCCGCGGTCCTGACGCGCCCCGCGATGCAAGCGTGGGTGCCCTTCATCTTCGCCGCTTGCGTGCTCGGTGCACCAACACTTGGGCGCTGCTACCGCCCAGCAATCGCGTGCCTCATCGGGCTCATCCTGCTGCTCGCGCCGTGGCTGATCTACAACACAAACCGCGGCGTTCCTAGCATCGTCGAGACCGACGGCCTCGCACTCTGGGGCGGCGTAGCACGCTCACAACTACTCACCACTGACCACGACATCCCGGAATCTGCGCGCCAACGCGCCCAACTTCTCTTCCAAGAACACCCACCATCCGAATCARAAATTCTCGGCTTCTACRACCACCTCGCAYACATCGACAACCTTGATCGCAAAGCGTTCCTAAGCGAGTGGGCCAAAGAGAGCATCGCCGCCAACCCCACCGGTTACGCCAAAGCCGCCGCCCACGCTGCGCTCTGGCAATCAAACGCCATGGCGCCCAGCTCGCCCTACACGCACGACGAACTYAGCTGGCAGATGCGCCGACTTGGCGCGCAAGACACCAACACAAACCAAGCCGCACCGAATTTACAAATCAACAATCAAAGCCACATCGACGAACGCTTCCATGACCAAGCCGGCATCGGGCCGCAAGCATGGCTCTACCGCAACTGGCCCATTGGCATGAAACGCAACATCATCCACCCCGTCATCGGCGTGCTCTCGCTCGTCGCGTGCCTTGTGCTGATAAAACGCAAGCAGTTCGCACCCGCCGCCCTGATCCTCGGCTCGTTTGCGCTCGTCGGCGCACACGCCCTGCTGCTCCAACCATTTCCCCGTTACTCTATGACGGCGTGGGCGATCTGGTGGATCGCTGCTGCTACGCTACTTCCAAACAAAGCCGCACAACATGAACACCAACCYACAACACACTGACACCAGCCCCCAAGCCCCGGCTGTCAAACCAAAACCCCTGCGCACCCGGCCCGCCCAGGCCGTCGCCGTTGCAACCGCCGACCCTCGCATCACCGTTGTCGTTCCATGCCTCWACGAAGAGGCAACGATCACCGAGGTCGTGCGCGAAATCTTTGCATGGGCTGACAATGCCCGCGAACACATCGAAGTCATCGTCGCAGACAACGGCAGCACCGACCGCTCAAAACAACTCGCCGAGCAAGCCGGTGCAACCGTGATCCATGTCGAAACCAAAGGCTACGGCAGCGCCATCCGCGGCGGGCTTAGCCAAGCACTCGGCGTCATCATCGTCATCGGTGACGCCAACGGCCAACACGATTTCTCAGAGATCGGCACACTCATCGCCCGCATCGACGAAGGCTGCGACATGGTCGTCGGCTCACGGTTCGATGACCCGGGCCAAGCCGCCCGGTCGCTCCCTTGGCTCAACCGAACCATCGGCGCACCGCTGCTCTCGGCGATCGGCAGAGAATTCGCCGACACAGACATCCGAGACTTCCACTGCGGCTACCGCGCGATCACGCGCCAAGCATTGGACCGCATCACCCTCGAATGCACCGGCATGGAGTTCGCAACCGAGATGATCGTCAGAGCCGCCCAAGCAAACCTCGYCATCGGCCAATGCCCAGTTTCAGTCCGMCCCGCCGGCCGAGAMCGACCGCCCCACCTYCGCCCTCTSCGCGATGGTCTSCGSCAYCTTATATGGCTGATTCGGAATACATAACGATGAGCAGCGATACACCGATCACAAAAACGCAACTGACCCTCGTCGCACTCGTCATCCTTCTCCTAGACATATTCGCCCTGCGAGCATCTRTTGAGTTACTCCGGTCATTCGATCTGTCACCGATCCTGCTCTGGGCAACATTCGGCGCGCTGATCGCGGTTCAGGTGTGCACTCTGCTCTGGGTCCGGCTTCCATCGCCAGAGATTCTCTCAAGACGCCGCGAAGAAATCTTTGTCCTGCTTACCGGCTTTGTATACTTCCCGATATGGTCACTCACCGTACTGCTAAGCATCGGTCTCGATGCACCGTTTCCCAATGGCTCACAGATCCTGTTTGTGCTCTGCATGCTGTCTGCTTTCAATGTTTTGCCTCTTGCAGTATTTCTTCATATTCTCAACGATTATCGCATCCCCTACTACGCCGCCCGCTGCACCAAGTGCCTCTACGACCTCTCCGCCGTCGAAGCCGATTCCTGCCCAGAGTGTAACACGCCGATCACCCGCTTAGAAGATCCGACCACACTATCTTCTCATCCCGCACACTCTCAAGCAGCCCAAGATACCGATCAAGCGGCACCTCCGTGACGCCGAACTGTTCGATGTGCGGGTTGATGAACTGCGTATCGATCACCGAGAACCCGAGCCGGGTGCAGTGCCCGATCAGGTGGACGAGCGCGACCTTGGATGCGTCCGTGCCGCCTTGCTCTGGCAAGCTGAACATGCTCTCGCCGCAGAACACGCCCCCGACGGCCAGCCCGTAGACACCGCCAACAAGTACGAGTTCACCCGCTTCATCCTCCCGCCATGTCTCGATCGAATGCGCATGCCCGGCTTGGTGCAGCACACAAAACGCGCCAAAGATCCGGTCATCGATCCATGTCTCGCTGCTCGAGCTCTCGGTCTCTTTGCGGGGCAGCGCGCAGCCGCGCACAACATCCTCAAACGCAACATCCGTCGTCACCCTGAACCTGCCCGAGCGAACCGTCCGCATCAGCCKGCGMGGGATGTGAACRCCCTCGGWMAGGCCCAGYAATTCCGGGCAGATCGGCAGGATCGCACGCGGGTCCGGGCGGTACCAACCGATCGGCGATCCCCGCTGGGCCGCGTCTTTGCCCTCCGCCATCGGGAACGCGCCGGCCCGGTAAGCCTCCAAAACCGTCGCCACAAGCTCTCTTTCAGCGGATTCCACACCAAAGAGTACGGTTTCTAGGCCTGCATATCGGGTTTCTGGTAGAATCAATCTCAGCTAAGGCCGCCCGGTGAAAGCCGACCTGCCCGATTCCCAATCAATTCCAGCAGACAAGATGCAGGGAGCACGCCGATGCAAGACATGTCCACTCAACAGGATGTACTCACTCAACTTCTCGACGAAGACAACCTCATCTTCATTGTCGGCGGCACAATCGCCATCGTGGCAATTATCTTCAGCGCCCTCAAAGGCATCATCACCTCCGGCAGCCGCGAACGCTCCCGCCGCGAGATCGCCGCCTACATCGCCGAGGGCTCGATGACTCCCGAGCAAGGCGAGAAACTCATGAAAGCCGGCGACAACAAACGCTGCTCATAACACGTAACGGGGCTAAAAAATGATTGATGCAACTCTCGCAGCAAACTCACTCGTCGATGCCTTAGCGGGCGAAATCGAGATGGTCATCGTCATCGGTGGCAGCCTCAGCCTCGCCGCCTTCTGTATATTCGCATCTATTTTCTACCATATCGTCACGGTACGAGCGCGCGAACAGACCAAACGGGAAATCGCTGCATACGTCGCCGAGGGCACGATCGCGCCCGACGATGCCGTCCGCATCCTCACCGCAGGACAGGGCACCAATGCCAAAGAAGTTGTCGCCAAGCGCGCAGCCGACGGCTGGATCAGCGCCAAGAAAGCCGACCAGATCATCCAAGCACTCGACAAAAGCGAAGCAGCACGGGCGTAACTCTCATCAATATTGCAATGTGCCACTGACCTGCTCTTGTAGGTCAGTGTCTTTTTTACTCGCCCAGACAGAAGAGCACTGACCCAGATGACCGGGTCAGTGGCACAACTCAAACCTTCGCTGACTCGCATCTTCTCACCAAAAGCAACACCCGCAAAACCTCTGCGATCGACCACGCCTGCGCCGGGCACCCGCCGGGCAACTGAGGTTTTGGCCCCGTGTCGCCGTCGTACACCTCGTATGACTGCCCAAGGCTCGGTGAGGCCGGATCAATCAGATCCTTGACCATAAACGACACTATCTGCCGCGCCTCGTGACACGCCTCTGCCGAATATTCGTGCGCCACAAGCCACGCCTCTGCCATCGGCCCGAGGAGCCAGGGCCAAGCCGTCCCGTTGTGGTACGCCGCATCAAGCTCGCGGATCGTGCCGTCGAATCGGCCTCGGTACGCGCCGTCATGCACATCCAGCGTCCGCATCCCCATCGGTGTCCACAGCCGATCCCGGCAAACCCCGACAAGCGATCGCGCACGCTGCAAACTGATCGGAACATGCGGCAAACTCACCAAAAACAACTGATTCGGACGAAGCTCAAACACCTGCCGCCATCCCGACTTGGTTGGCTCGAGCCGGTCATAAGCGCAGCCGTGCTCTTGGCACCAGAACAAACGCCGGATCGACTCCGCCGCAACATCCGCACGGGCCGTCAGATCGCGCGACCGCGGCGCATCGCTCGATTCTACAAGCGCCGCCAACGACCGCAGCGACGACTGCCAGAGCGCCTGRATCTCAACGGGCTTTCCGAACCTYGGCGTAAAGACCGTGCCRTCGCGCTGCGCATCCATCCATGTCARCTGCGTCGTCTCATCGCCCGCCATCACAAGCCCGTCGGCGTGGTCAACCCGAATGCCGTAGCGCGTGCCCGCAACATACCCATCAACAACTTCAAGRCAYGCSGGRAYMAACTCATCGCGGAYCTGCGCAAWCATSSMRTGRTCTTSGCACRCYTSSGCGARCTKGCACACCGCATGGATAAACCACAAGCTCGCATCGACCGTGTTGTACTCGGGCTCGCCRTCRTCRTCTGARAACCGRTTGGGAATCATGCCCCGGTCCTCCGCGTTTGCAAAAGTCGCCAGCATCGAAGCCGCCTCTTGCAAACGCCCCCGGCTCAGCATCAGCCCCGGCATCGAGATCATCGCATCCCGGCCCCAGTCGGCAAACCACGGATATCCCGCCAAAATCGACACATCCGCGTGCGCATCGCCCGCAGCTCCTGGCGTCGCAGCCCGTCGAACCACAAACTGATCCGCCGCCCGCACGAGCGCCGCGATCGCATTGTCTTCGTGCTCATCCTGCCCGCCGTCACACAGCGCAGCGTGCGTGTCGCTTTCGATGCGTTTCTGTTTGCGCTCAAGCCCAACGGGTGGCCACGCCAACAAGTCCTGATCCTCGGCGTGCCCACCAAGCCGAGCGACCAGCATCGCCGGTTCTTCAAGCCCCAGATAAAACGACCCCGGACAGAACAAACTCTCCGTATCGTCGTAGCCCCGGCTCGATTCGATCCGGTATGTCAGCCCTCGCCACCAATCCGGCTGAGCGGTAAACGAAACGTTCGACCCGCCCGTCGCGTCGAGCGTCATCGTAATGTCGCCGCGCTGGATCGTCGCCGACCTCCCGCACGCGGTCCCCGCCAGCCGAATGTGCTCATCTTCGCCATGATTCAGATGATGATGGTCCCGCATGCCAAGCAAAGGCCTGCACTCGAGCACGCCGTGCGCGCCTTCGAGTTCGTACCGCAGCGTCGCCGCTGCTCGAAACTCGTGCAAATACAGCGTCTTTCTGAGCACCGCGCCATCGCCAAGGTCATAGGTCCAGACCGCCAGATCGCCGATCTCAAACTGCACAAGCCGCTCGGGTCCGCCCGCGAGCCTCGTCCCATCGGCGAAGGCGTACGCCGCAAGATCGATCGGCCGCGCCCTCGGCGTGTCCGGGTGGAGCCAGAGAATGTCCGCCGTCGAGTGCAAAAGCATCATCCGCTCGACGGGTGGCAAGAGCGCCGAAACGAGCAAACCGTGGTACCGCCGAGTCGGTATGCCGCTGGCGGTGCCCATCGCKTACCCGCCCGCGCCGTCGGTCAGAAGCCATTCGCGGCCATCCATCAGCCGCCGCGTCTGGTCTGAATCGACACCAACACGGACCACAGAAGCAGATTCTTGCGTTTGGGTACCCGCGTTCATCCACGCTCTCCAACTCTTGATGCGCCCAGCCCTTGACAGTCGGCATGACCCCCGTGACACTGTGTCATGGGTACCCTCGCTAAAACAGACCAAGCCGATTCCGCCCCGACCAACCGCTCATCGGCATCCCCGAACTGGCGGCTCGATCCTACAACAAAAATCGTAGCCGACGGCATCACCTTCGATGATGTCCTGCTCATCCCCCGCGCAAGTTCCATCAGCCCCCACGAAACCAATGTCTCAACTCGCCTGACCCGCAAAATCTCGCTCGGCATCCCGCTCATGAGCGCCCCGATGGACACCGTCACCGAATCGGCGCTGGCCATCGCACTCGCCCAAGAAGGCGGCATCGGGATCATCCACAAAAACCTCACTCCAGAAGCGCAAGCGCGCGAGGTCACCAAGGTCAAACGCTCAGCCAACGGCATCATCCTCGACCCAATCACACTGGGACCCGATGACACCATCGGACGCGCCCGCGAACTCATGCGTAAGCACCATGTCTCGGGATTCCCAGTCACCGACACCGGTGCCGGCGATCTCCGGCACGACCGCGGCGGCACACCCGGCAAAGTCGTGGGCATCCTCACCGGACGCGACCTCAAGTTCGTCACCGACGAATCCACGCCCGTCCGAGATGTCATGACCGCAAAGAATCTCATCACCGCAAAGCCCGGCACCACGCTCGAAGAAGCCAAAGGCATCCTCAGCAAAAACAAAGTCGAGAAACTCCTGCTCATCGAAACCGACAACTCGCTGGCGGGCCTGATCACAATGCGGGACATCGACAGGCTCTTAAGCTTCCCACACGCCAATCTCGACAGTCGGGGTCGGCTGCTCTGCGGCGCCGCCGTCGGTGTTAAACAGTTCGATCGCGTCGAGGCGCTCATCGCTGCCGACATCGATGTCATCATCGTCGACACCGCCCACGGCCACTCCGCAAATGTAATCAACACCGTCCGCGAAATCAAAAAGAACTACACCGTCGAAGTCATCGCGGGCAACATCGCCACCGCCGAAGCCGCCCGCGACCTGATCGACGCGGGAGCCGACGCGATAAAAGTCGGTATCGGCCCCGGCTCGATCTGCACAACGCGCGTGGTCACGGGTGTCGGTGTGCCGCAGATCACCGCCATCATGAACGCCGTCGCGGGTGTTGCCAGCGCGGGTTCAGACATCCCGATCATCGCCGACGGCGGGCTTCGCGCCTCGGGCGACATCCCAAAGGCCATCGCCGCCGGCGCCGACGCCGTCATGATGGGATCGCTCTTTGCGGGCCTTGACGAATCGCCCGGCGAGCTCGTCATCAGCCAAGGCAGGCGTTACAAAAGCTACCGAGGCATGGGCTCCGAGGGCGCGATGAACGCTGGCTCTGCCGACCGCTACAGCCAGGGCGAAAAATACGACCACGCCGGCAAACCAAACGCAAAGTTTGTCCCAGAGGGCGTCGAGGGGCTTGTCCCCTATCGAGGTTCGCTCGCTGAGTTCGTCTACCAACTCGTCGGCGGGCTGCGCGCCGCTATGGGATACCTCGGCTGCAACAGCWTCGAAGAGGTCCACGAACACGCAAAGTTCACCAAARTCTCCGGCGCGACCATCGTTGAGAACCACCCCCACGATATCCGCATCACCAAAGAATCACCAAACTACATGAGCGACAAGCACAACTAATCCCAACACAGGGAAAAATCAGCCAGAACCCAATTGGGGAGTCTCTTCCCCTGCCTTCTTTTTCTGTTCGCGGATAATCCGGAAACGCTCGGGCGTGGCCTGGACGCTGTCGATGTCGCGGGCCTCGTACGCCCGGCCCCCTTCTTTGACGAAGGGCCGGCGAGGCTGGATATTCTCAATCGACAAGAGCGCAATGTATGTGTTCTGGTACTGATCACAATCATTGTCGCTGATGAGAATGATCGACGCCCGGCCGTCCTCGAACATCGGACCAAACGTCATGCCGCGGAACGGCACCCGGCGAAGCTCGCCCATCGACTCGTTGTCGCCAAGGAATGTCTTGGTCACCGGAACAAAATCCGTGCCCGCCACCAGGTTCGCAAGGCTCTCTGTGCCCATGATGTCCGTCGCACCACCAAGCTCGACAAGATACAACTCCGTCGTCACATCGCGGATACGCCCGGTCGCGGGCACCTCGATGTTCTCGATCGCGAGCAGTGTGCCTTCATCGACCGCGACAAGATCCACAAGGCTCCGCACCGCACCCTCGCCCTCATCTGCATCCGGCTCTTCGAGCGGGTAGGCCATCTCGCCGATCTGGTTCGCCTTGAAGTAGTCAAGGTGCAATAGCCTTGCATAGGTTGTCCCCGAACCGGTCTTGGCGATCGGGCCGTCCTGCACAAGAGCCTGCTCAAACCCCGCAATGATCTCCATATTGGGCAAAAGCGCGATCGACTCATACGCCATATCGACACGAGGCCCCCCCGCATCGGGCACAAAGTCTGTGTACTCGGCTATCTCAAAGCCATCCATAAATGAAGCACCGGTACACATCTCAAAGACACCGGCTTTGTTGCCGTCTTTGAGAACGCCCTCGCTCGTCCAGACCAGATACGGTTCATCACCGATCGGGTCAGGCGGAATAATCCGTACCGAACTGGGAGTGTGCGTGCCGGCTTCAATGAGCGTGCCGTCTGGGTGGTTAAGAAGCTGTACTTCATCTGAGGTAAAGTTCAGGTGTCCATATTCATCAAACCTGATGTCCATCGCAAAGAACCGCACCGGAGCGCTCTCGCCCGCGTCTTTGCTGACGGTGTACCAGAACTTGGATTGCGGGTCATAGTCGATCCCGCTCATGCCGCCAAACAAAATGCCGTCAACGCGACCAAAGCCTTGGACAAATTCGGTGCTCTCGTGCTTCAGATTATACTCGGTCTGCGAAAACGCAGAACCGGCTACCGTCGAAAGTGCGATTACAGCTATCAGTGAGCGACGCATCGTTGATCTCCTATTTGGCAGGGCAGAACACCCCGCACACAGCAATACTAGTGCCCACCGAGCACACTTTCACGCCCACCCATACGATCCGCCGGCACAACCACACCCCCAGGGTCCACAATCTCGTACAACACAAACCGCGTCGGCATCCCGCCAGTGAAATTATTGTCCGAAACCAAGACCAGCGACCGCTGCCCGCTCTCAAGAATCGGCCCTAGGCACATACCCTCGGCGTTGCCGACACCAGCCCCAAGATCGACGAGCAGCGTCTTTTCTACGGCTTCGAACCCACCAGAGTTCAGCGTTTCCAAACCCAAAACATCCGTCGCGCCACCTGTCTCAACAAGAAAAACCCTCACCGACAACTGCCCGGCCAGGTTCCACGACCGCTCCATCGATAAAAACCGACCACCCGCAAGCGCCATCAATTCAACAAGCCCGTTCTGCCCGCCGGGCACACCCGTCGGCACGGGGTCCAGCGGATACGCCATCTGCGAAACCGGATCTGACTCGGGCACATTCAGATCCAGCGTGCTCAGCCGAACAAATGTCTTGCCGTCTTGCTTGAGCGGCTCTTCGGTCCCAACCACCGCCACTCGGTCCGCAACGATCGCGATCGACTCGTACGCCCGGTTGTTCTTGACACCAGATCGCCGCGTCGGCGTAAACTGTGCCGACCCCGTCCAGGTGTCCATCCGCGTCGCGCCGGTACACACCTCGTACACCCTCGGCGGGATGCCCCGATTCGCCGCCCCCTCCGAAACCCACACCATCGTCGGATCACCAAAATAATCAGGATTCGGTAGAATCCGAATACCCTCGCCGTCGAACCCCTGCTCAGCCATCAACTCGCCCGTGCCCCAGCTCATCGGAAGCACCAGCGTCACCTCAACATTCGTCAGCCGATCATCAGCAATCTGAATATTCGCAAGGTACCCACGCACCGGGCCGTGGTTGCCCTTGTCGTCGCTGATCATCGCCCATGTGTCCCAGCTCGGCAAATAGTCGATCCCGCTGATCCCGCCGACCTTGGTCCCAAGCCACGAATGGTCCGACGGCAAATCAAGCCGACTGATCTCGTTGAGTTCTGGCTGACCAAGAACAGCAGCGATAAGTATTGGTAAAAGCATGTTTATAATTCCCTCCACAGAGTAACACGATACCTATACGCACACTATCGACCAACGGATGACCTATTCCTGCCACGACTCCGGCGGCAAAACCCGCTCCATCCACATCTCAGGTTTAGCCAAACCGCTATACCCGCACGCCCGGTACACCTCGTGCGCACTTCGTGTCCCAAGAACCCACTTCCGAATCGTCAAATGCTCCGGGTGCTCGTGCATACTCCTGACCATCCACTTGGCGAGCCCTTTACCCCTGTGCGCTTCGAGCACAAAGATATCGCACACCCACGCAAAGCACGCCTTGTCCGTCACCACGCGCGTATACCCAACCTGCTCACCAGGCTTCAGATACACACCCGCGACAACCGAACCCGCGATGGCCTTCTCAACAATGTCCCTGCGGATCTTCGGCGACCAATACTCGTCGCGCAGCTGCATCCAGATCATCGCGACATCGAGCCGATCAGGATCGAACGACAGCACATAGCCGTCGTCTCGTGTTTGGTCAGCGGTACTACACATTGAACAAGAAATGGCAAATATCCGCATCCCGCATCACATAGTCCTTGCCCTCGAGACGCATCTTCCCGGCTTCCTTGATCGCCTTCTCCGAGCCATACTCCTCAAGGTCGCTCACCGAATACACCTCAGCCCGGATATACCCGCGCTCAAAGTCCGTGTGAATCACACCCGCAGCCTGCGGCCCCTTGGCCCCCACCGGCACCGTCCACGCCCGGATCTCCATCGGGCCCGCCGTGTAAAAACTCTGCACATCAAGCAGGTGGTACGCACCCCGCGCAAGCTTCGCCAAGGCCGGCTCATCCATGCCCATGTCCGTAAGCATCTCCGCCCGGTCCGCATCATTAAGCTCTGAAAGCTCGCTCTCAATTTTCGCGCAAATCGGCACCATCTGCATCCCCTCCGCCTCGGCGTGCGCTCGCACCTTCGACGACAAAGGCCCCGTCCCATTGGGGTCCGTGTCATCGACATTGGCAACATACAAAACCTTCTTGGAAGTAATCAGCGWCATGTTSYKSAGCGCYYTGACYTCCGCCGCATCTTCGAGCCTGAGCATCCGCGCAGGCTGACCATCACTCAACAACGGCTCAAGCAACTTGAGCACCGCAAGCCTTGCGATATCCGCCGGGTCTTTCGCCCTCGCCGCCCGCTCCGCCTTTGGCAGCGCGTTCTCGACCGTCTGCAAGTCCGCCAGGATCAATTCCGTCGCGATGGTCTCGATGTCGCGGATCGGATCGACCGAGCCTTCGACATGCGTCACATCGTCGCCGCCCGAGGTCTGCTCAAAGCACCGCACGACCTGCACGATCGCATCGACCTCGCGGATGTGGCTCAGAAACTTGTTCCCAAGCCCCTCACCCTCGCTGGCGCCCTTGACGATGCCCGCGATATCCACAAGCCGAAGCGCCGCCGGCACGATCTTCTGCGTCTCGATATGCCCCCGGATGATCTCCAGCCGAGGGTCCGGGATGGGCACGACGCCGATATTTGGCTCGATGGTGGCAAACGGATAGTTCGCCGCCAAAGCCCCAGCCGCGGTCAGTGCGTTAAACAGCGTGCTCTTGCCAACATTGGGCAACCCGACAATTCCAGCTTCCATCAACCCTGCTCCGAAACCGCCCGGCAGTGAGCGGACAAGAGGATATGGGGGCTGGGATCACGGGTCGAGTATTGCCAAAGACCCTCTCCCCGCGGGGGTGAGGGTGGCCGCAACGAGCCCGAAGCGCGAGCAGGGATCGTGTCTTTGAGCATCACCCGGTCCGCCTCGGCAAGCCCCGCCGGCAGCATCTCCAGCCTCGCCTGCATCATCAGTAACCACGCGCCAAGCAGCAGGGCCAGCGCCGCCGCGACCGCGCCCTCGGACGCTTTGGGCAAGATAGGCCCGAGGGCTTGCGCCCTCGGCTCGTTGCTCTGCTTGGTTCGTGATTTGGGAACCGCAATATGAAGAACCGTCTCGCATGATCGCGGGCACCCGCTTGGCACTACAACCATCACGCCGAGGGATCCAAATCCCTCGGTTCTTGTGTTTACCAATTCGGTCGTACAGTCCCTGCCTACACGCGGGGGAGGACCGATGGATCGCGATCCATCGGCTTGGTATGTGGATAAGTCTTCTTATTCATAGCGTCTCCTACGTTGAACAAAGAAAACTAAACTACACGTCAGCCACACACCGGTCCCCGGTGCTGGTATGGCCGATGCGATACGAAGTGATAAATATGAAAACCCGAGGTCGGGCCAATCTGCTCCAAAGCTCCACGCGAGATCCGCGCTAAAGAGACTATTGTTTGGGTTCCATATTCGAATGCCTGCGGCGTTTCCCTGCCAGTTTCGATGCGTACGCTCATCTGGACCGTTTACCGCATGCCACTCTTCTGTCCACTCTGTCCCACCCCCAGATACATCGAGCAGCCCCCACGGCGACTGCGTTTCTGGGTACGACATCAGCGGGATGTCAAACGCATCGCCGAGGTCGATATCGACACCGGCGGATGTCTCACCGGTGCCCGGCATGCCCGGTACCGGCTGTGTGTCCGATGAATCGCTGTAGAGCCACCAACCGCCGTCGCCATGGCCGTCTTTGTTCGGGTCGTAGTGCGCAGCCTTGATCCATTCATCAAAGCTTGGAATCCAGTACTTGGCGCCGGGGCTGCGCGTGGTCTGGTCGTTGTACGCAAAGACTGGGTCCCGCGTGAGTGTAAAAGTGCTCGTGTCGTACGCGCCGTCGAGAAAGCCGTCGAGGTTGTTGGTTGGTTTGCCGTTGTGCAGCCAGTTGGTAAAGACCGCGGCCTCGCGCCAGCTAAAGCCGCCGATGGGGTTGAGTTCTTTGCCGGGAACGACGGTCCACTGGGTGCCGTCGTGGAAGCCGCCCCAGAAGAATGCGCCCAGCGCACCGGGCGAGCCGCCCGATGAATCCCACGCGTTGAGAAACTCAGCGAACTGGACGGAGGTGACTTCGGTCTGGGCGATCCGGTACTCGTAGTCAACAGAACCGCGGCCAACGGTGAAACCGCGAAGATCCTCCCGGTCGTAGGCCCCGTTGCCAGTATCCCCGATCGTGATGAAATTAAACCCATAATCGGGGGGTGGGTGGCCCTGTGCCGCTGCTGGAAGGGCGACGAGGGCAACAAGAGATGCGGCTTGGCGATTCATGAAACGATCCTCCAGTATATATAACGCACCAGGTGCGCTTTGGTTTACACGAAACACAAACTCTATCGGATGGGCCTGCCCCTCCGCCTTTGGATTCGGCGCGGCCGGCGTGCTCGCTCTGCTTGGGTATTGTGCGACCTACAAATCCCGTAGCACCGTGCCCCGGTCTTTTCTACTTGGCCTTCCGCTCCCGACTCCCACACAGCCTCGGCGCTAGCACAAAGACAACTGCGCACACACCGATCAACACAAAGTTCTTTAGAATATGCGGTATCTGAGCATTCGCTGCGAACAGGATCGTGTCTTCGAGCATCACCCGGTCCGCCTCGGCAAGCCCCGCCGGCAGCATCTCCAGCCTCGCCTGCATCATCAGTGACCACGCAAAGTGAACCCACGCGCCAAGCAGCAGCGCCATCGCCGCCGCGACCGCGCCGTACCGACCGAGCCTCGCCGAGATGAAGCTCACGCCCCCAAAGATCAAGAGCACCACCGTCGCCCCGGCCAGCACCGGCCAAGGCTCTCTGTGGTACACAACGAAAACGCCCGCGTCGTGTCCGGCCAACTCATCGCATAAATCACGCCCGGGATCAAAAGCCCCACGCCCGAAAAACGCATGAACCACCGCACAACCCGGATCTCGCTCGGCTCCCACATCGCACACTTCCCCCGCTACGAACCACTGACGGCGCACAAACACCCCAAGCATCGTATCAGAGGATAACGCGCTTCTTACCGCGTGTATTCGTTTGCGAAGATACCGACCTACCGTCCAAACTGCGCCCTGATCGGCCGGCGAACCGAGCCCGGCGAATAGTCGATCCCCTGCAAGCCATCGCGCGTCTGGTCGTATCGGGCCGCGACACGTGTCCGCACAGAACCCGGCGGATCCCACCATGAAATCGGGCTGTAGAAGTAAAGGGCAGATGGCTGATCTGGCGTGTCAGCGCCCGACGCAGGGTTGTTCGGCGCAAACCCATAGTCCGCTTGATCCGTAGCAAACCGGCCCGCGTGACCGTCATAGAAATTCATAGTTGATCGTGATCCCGGCAACATCCCGAATTGCCCCTGCCCGGTGTATCGATCCATGTCATCAAACATCATCACCTTCGCCGAGGGATGCGCCACCTCATTGGCCGCGCGCCTTCCAAGAAGGCCGGGCTCTCTTGTAGTAGTCCACTGCCTGTGAGTGCCCATCCTCGCAACCGTCTGCGGCGGCCCAAAATCCGGCGCATAATGAGACGGCCCCGTCATGTATGATGAACTAAACGCCCACCGCCAGAGACTCACAAAGTTTGTTGATGTAGACGGCGGCCTAAAAAAAGAATTCCGAGGATTCTTCAGATACCCATTCAAATCTTTCATCCAGTAGTTCCGCGCCGCATCCGCTTTCGAGATGAAGACTTCGGACGGGAAGCTCTCACCCATGTAGAACTGGAGCGGCAGGTGGCTGTACAACACATGCGGGATATGGTTCTGAGCCGCGTTTGAGGGAACAGGCGCGAGCCATACCGAATCAATCGACCTCGCCACAAGGTCCAACTGCTGGAGCGTTCCCGCCCGCAGGTCAGCGGTCGGGCTGTTCGGGCTTAGGTTCGCACACGCAATCGCAAGATCCGCATTCGGCGTCACAGGCACTTCCCCGGGTCTCCACGAGAAAGTGAATAACCTATCAGCGTTTTCAGCGGCATAAATCGACGACGCCTGGGCGATCAGCCGGAGGTTCGCCACATCCGCCCGCACCGAAGCCTGCTTCCGGTCGTGGTCAAGCGTCCCAACCCGGACCGCCAGCAGCACGCCGACGATTGCCACAACAACAACCAACTCAACCAGCGTGAACGCTCGTTTGCATTTCATGTCTGGACTCCCGCAGCAGGGCGATGAATACGCCCCGCTGATGGTATATCTGACGCGGCCCATCGCCGCGGGTTCCAAAGAAATCTGGGATATACCAAAGAAACTCGGCCCGGGGCTACAATCGCCCCGTTGCCCCTGTAGCTCAGCTGGATAGAGCGTGGCTTTCCTAAAGCCAAGGTCGCAGGTTCGAGCCCTGCCGGGGGTGTTCCCTCTTCGTGGTTACGGCAAACACCCCCAGCGGACCCGTGCTAGTGGTCAACATATCACGGACACTCTGAATCTATCCCAATCCACAAAGAAAGCATCCCCTCTCACCCGAGGGGCCGCGGTGACGGCGAGGGTTCAATAACCACCCCTCCAAACCAATCAAAGCACGATCAAATTGACGAGTTGCGACAGAGTTTGGGTATACCCCTTGCTTTCGGGGCCGGGATCGGTGATGATGTCCCTCAACAGGGGAGTTGCCGATCGGCATCATCTGGCGAGGACGGACCGAGAATCTCGGGCCAGACTCGGCCCCGTTGGCAAGCGTCGGCTTGGTCCGCCGTTTGTATCAAAGGTCAGACATGGAAAGTCTGCGAGCCTTGGAAGAGAGAGCGGCTGGGGTCATGCCCGGCCCAGAGTGTTCCGGCACGGAGCGCGCTGGCGGTGTAGTGGAAAAGCTGGCTGGGATTGCACTCCTAGCCTCATGCCTTATCTTGGCAGGTTGCGCGAGCGACAAGGTCGCCCGTCGCGACCGCCCCAATATCTTCCAATCGCAAAGCACGGGCTGGGCGCTCGTCATGTCGCCCGCGTCGGTGCATCCCCTCGCCATCACCACCGGATCTGAACTCTCACGCCGAAATGTTGCGCTCAATCTTCAAACACCAAAAGCCACCCTCGCCACCGACCGCTGGCCCGAAGACCCTAGGCCAAACCTCCGCTACGACCGCCGCATCTATCTCCCAACAAACGACCGCACCTACATCTACTACGACAGCAGCTACAGCCGCACGCAACGCTGGCGCTAGCTGAGCCAACCCCCCTTCTGTTTCTACTTCTTTCACCATCGCCATTTTGATCGAATAACCCTGTGTCTGGCGGAGTCGAATGAAATCGCCCGCCCTTGGTATCGGGCTAGCCATGCCGTGTACCATGTGAGCGGTCAAAGGCAGATTGCCACGCACCAAGGAGGGCGCGCGATGGATGTATTCGAGATCGAGGGCGGCAGGAGGCTCTCAGGCGAGATCGCTGTCAACGGCTCAAAGAACGCCGCACTCCCCCTCATGGCAGCCGCCCTGCTCACGCAGGAACCAATCCACTTCGACGATGTCCCAAACCTCTCCGACATCCAGAACATGCAGAAGCTCCTGATCGAGCTTGGCTGCGCCGTCGAACGCACCGACGAGCACAGTTGCACGCTCCATACCACCGACACCACCGAGAGCCACGCGCGCTACGACATCGTCAAAACGATGCGCGCCAGCGTCTGCGTCCTCGGCCCGCTGCTGGCCGCCCGAGGCAAAGCCCGCGTCTCGCTGCCCGGCGGCTGCGCGATCGGTCAACGCCCGATCGACCTCCACATCAAGGGCCTCGAAGCGCTCGGCGCAACATTCGAACTTGACGAGGGCGATGTCATCGGCAGAGTCCCCGGCGGCAGGCTCCGCGGCGCACGCATCTTCCTAGGCGGCGCGTTCGGCTCGACAGTCCTGGGCACCGCAAACATCATGAGCGCCGCAACACTCGCCGAGGGCACGACCGTTATCGAGTCCGCCGCGTGCGAACCCGAGATCGTCGATGTCGCCAACCTGCTCAACTCGATGGGCGCCAAGATCACCGGCGCAGGCTCGCCACGCATCATCGTCGAAGGCGTCGAACAACTCGGCGGCGCATCGCACCGCGTTATCCCCGACCGCATCGAAGCCGGCACGCTCATGGTCGCCGCCGCAATCACCGCCGGCGACCTGACCATCACCAACTGCCCGCTCGATGCGCTCATGGCCGCCACCAACTGCCTCCAGCAAATCGGCGTCGAGGTCAACGCGCTCGACGATGCAAGCTCCATGCGCGCCCGCGTGCGCGTCGTCGGCGGCCGGGCCTTCAAGCCCTGCGACATCACCACCCAACCCCACCCGGGCTTCCCGACCGACCTGCAAGCCCAGTTCATGGCGCTCCTGACGCTCGCCGACGGCACGAGTGTCATCACAGAAAAGATCTTCCCAGAACGCTTCCTGCATGTCGCCGAACTTTCTCGCATGGGCGCCCAGCTCTTTCGCCAAGGCCCAACCGCCGTCGTCTCTGGCGTACGCCGGCTCGTGGGCGCTCCCGTCATGGCATCAGACCTCCGCGCCTCAGCCAGCCTCGTGCTGGCGGGCCTTGCCGCCGAAGGTACGACAAGAGTCCTCCGCGTCTACCACCTCGATCGCGGCTACGAAAGACTCGAAGAACGACTTGCCACCGTCGGCGCACGSATCAMANNNATCNAMGRWYRAAGNAAWAMGMKWYWCWMAMWYKWRMCMMYWRYKCSAKYRMGSRRGCAMRSGSACRMACSMACAMCNCAAGTCAACYYACAYKYACCGGCGCGTTCCAGATGCACTCCTCGATGCCGCACGAYTCGCAGCTTCGGTAGTACTTTGAGCCRTCYTTRCGCACACGGACCGCGGTTGTTTTCTTTCCATCCGCGCCGCACACGCCGCAGGTCTTTGGCATCGGCGTGTTTTTGCCRCAGTCYTGRCAGACCCAGTAGTAGCCGTAGCGCCCCGACATCGCCTCGAGGTGCTGGCACTGGCAATGCTTGCACACCGCGCCCAGTTCGATCTGCTTCTCAACCGCCTTGGCCGTCTTGACAACGCGCCGTGGTTTGGGCTCGATCGCGGGTGCCAATCTTGTTCGTGGTGAATGGCTGTCGCGCAAAAACTCCGCGATGATCTTCACTTCCTCTTGCTTCATAGACCACTCACCATATCGCCCATCGACCTTTCCAAACAAGCCGCCCGCCTTCTTGTGGCGTTCATACTCAATCAGAACTTTGTCGCACGCCATATCCGCCTTGCACACATATGCCTGGAAGGACTCGTTCGGTTCTTTCCATCTGCCTCTGCTGATCGTCGCCGAGTCAGACAACGCAACGATCACCTGCATGGGTGTCTTGCGAACACCACGCTGATCCGTACCATTTACGAGCTTCGAAAGAGCCCGCGTGCCCTTTGGCATTATGCCAAGAAGCTGTTCGCGGTGCCGCTGCAAAAACTCACGGAGATATTCCGCCTGCATCTCTGCCTGCTTGATCGGTGAACGCCGACCCTTGCCGCCGAAGATCCACTCTTCCCCGCCGCTGCCGTCGCTGCGAATCGTCACCTTTCCGATTGATGATTTGCTCTCGATGATGAACATCCCCCACCGGTGCAGCACCAGGTGATCGATCTGGCACGCATCCTCACCCAGCCCATCGTGCTGCTGCTCGGGGTCAACGATGCGGATGTCGTTGAGCACATACAAACCATCCTGCGACGCGAACGCCCGCCGCAGATAATGCGCCATCTGCCTCTCGGCGGCATCGCCCGCAGCGATCAATTTGTTATTGGACCTTGGCCTGTCTTTGTAGTCTTTGACGATCATGCCTAGATCATAATTGATCTGGCTTTGGATTCAAGCCTTGTGTAGCTAATCCTCATCAAACCCATCGGCGACAAGCTTGCTCAGCGCCGAAACGCACGCGTCCGCGTCGTCGCCCTCGCAGATGATCTCGAGCTTTGTGCCTCTGGTCGCTGCCAGCATCATCATCTCCATGATCGATTTGCCGTCAACGCTGAAATCGCCCTTGTGGACCCGCACGCCGCAGGAGTATGTCTGCGCCGAGTCAACGAATGACATCGCCGGCCGGGCGTGCAGGCCCAGCCGATTGACAATGGTCACCGTTGTTTGTGCGCGCATTGACAACGCATGCTCCTTTGGCCCAATTCATTGGCCTGCGGCCTGCTTGGAATCCGCCTCTTGCAAGAGCGTGCGGACATCCTCGATCGTGGCCGCCTGGCGCAGAAAACGCCGGAATGTTTCCTTGCTGAGCTGCTTGAAGATCGCTTCCATCGCCTGCAAATGTTCTTCGGGCCTGTCGATGGGACTGAGCAGCAAAAACACCGAAAAGACCGGCTGGCGATCGAGCGCATTAAAATCAACACCCGTCTGGCTCAGCCCGATCGCAACGGACATCGTGCCTACGCCCGTCTGCTTCACATGAGGCACCGCGACTCCCCGCCCATACCCGGTCGAGCCGGTCTGCTCGCGGCTGAGCACTTTGGCGACCAGGTCATCGCGCGACTCGACCTCGACCGAGCCCGCAGCGACAAGAAGATCAACCATCTCCGCCACGACATCGTCGCGCTGGGTTGATTGCAAGGTTGTTGAGATCGCGCCCTCGGGCACGAGTTCGATCAGCTTCATCGGTCTGGTGCTCCGGCCTTAGCGTGGCGCGTCTGGATGGTGACTGCTCAGCTTGAGCTTCTCTTTAAAGTCGGTCAGTTGACGAGACATCTTGTTGACCGCCGAATCGATGGTCAGATACAAATCATCCCCCGATGCGGTGGAAACGAAGTTCTCGTGCTTCTCGACATCCGTGACGATCTCAACATCAAACTCACCAGCACGCTTGGTGCGCTCAGAGAGCCGAATCGTAATCATCTGCGTTCTGTCGAAATACCGAGTCAGTTTTTCCGACTTCGACTCGGCGTACTCCCGGATCGCATCCGTCAACTCGAATTTCAGGCCGACTACATCTATCCGCATCGCGAGCACCTCCCCAAAGTCTCAGCCCACACTGGGCACACTAAGTCTAGGACTCAGAGCCTGACTGGTCTGCTATGGATTCGGCTTCGCGGTCCAGATCTGCTTCTGCGTCATCTGGATCATCGGGTAGATCAGGAACCTGGATCTGGGGTACGCCGCTGGCAGGAGGATTCTCGTGGCCCTCGGGCACCAAGACCCCCGCAGTGATCACAAACCGCAGCGCCTGCTCGATGGTCATGTCAACATCCACGCACTCATCCGCCGGGACATTGATCGTAAAGCCTGTAAACGGCGTCGGACTCGTCGGGATAAAGACCGCCAACACATCGCCCTTGACCTGCTCTGCAACGGTCTTGATCGAACTCGATGTCACCAGCCCGATCGTCCAAAGACCCTTGCGGGGGTACTCGACCAACACCACGCGTCGAAACGCCATCTTGCTGTCGCCCATGATCAGGTCGATCAGTTGCTTGACATGCGGATAGACCTGCTTAAACCCGGGGATCGCCCGAAGCAGGCCTTCTACTTGACCAAAGAAGTACTTGCCAACAAAGCTGCCAAGCAACCTGCCACCCAGATACAGCAGCACGATCGCCACAAATAATCCGGTCAATTCGAGCACACCAAAGGCCCATGTCTCCCAGAAACTCTCGAGCTTCTGCGTCCTGACCACCGTCCGCAGTTTGGGCTCCTCAGTATTACGGAGCAGCGGGTCTGCTGTGCTGGCCTTGAATTCTTCGATCTCGGTGCTGGTGACCCTAAACCAATCGGGCAGGTTCGCCTCGCTCAAAACCCGAGGCGTCACCTCGACAATCGCAAGCCGGATGCCGGCGTTGATAGGCGCCGCGACATTGTTGTAGAGGAATAAGAACGCTTGAAACAAAAGCCAGAGCGTGACGATCGAGGGCAGAAGGACGGCCAATCCTCTGACAAAGAAGAGTCGAAAATCGGACCAGAAGCTGTGAGTAGGCCTCGCCATGCGCTGTATTGGACCAGAAAGGAGGATCCCGTGCCTTGGAATGCCAAGCCGCCCTCGACCTCGTGGGTATTTTTAATGGGCCTGACAGGACTTGAACCTGTGACCTCACCCTTATCAGGGGTGCGCTCTACCAACTGAGCTACAAGCCCTCACGGGCCGAGTCTAGCCTTGATGCCCACCGAGTCAATCGAAAAGGCGAGGCTCAGGGCTTGGATCAAGGAAATCACCGAGGTCCTGAAACCCTGAGCCATCGGGCAACGAATCTGGAAATGTCAAAAGACTCTCGAACTCAGCGGGAGACCTTAGTAGACTAAGTAGATCGAAAGCACACCGGCCCCGTCCGTCACCATGACAGGGCCAAGCATTACACACCCGCCTCGGCATCGGTCGGGCGGAAAACACAGGGAGACAGAAGAAATGATCCGTA
>NVSP01000002.1 GCA_002732755.1 Phycisphaera sp. | reverse complement strand
TACCTATTAGTGGTGTAGTACCACAAAGCACAGAAAACGGGAACCAAGCTAATGGCATGGTATTAAAGTTTTATGAACCGGGCACGACTACCCCTTTAGCATTAGCAACGTCTAGCACGGGGGCCACAACTACTACGGAATTCGTGCTAGATACGCAAGGTTACACAACTTTAAGCTCTGTTATTGTTATTCCACATGCTAACCAAGTCTATAAGGAAGTTTTGTATCTTAACCAAGTTGATGCGGATGCTAACGACACGGGTAGCGCTGTTTATGTTATTGACAATGTAAGTCTTGGTGATGCTTTTAAAACTGTTACGGCTGATTTTGACACCTTGGCTTTAGCTAAGGCTTCTGCTACTGGCGCGATTGGTGATTTTGTTACAACCTCGGAATATGCCGCTGGTATTGGTGGCGGAAATCTCTATAAAATTGTGGCCGGTGGGACTGGTACGGCTGATACAGGTTCTTTTATAGATAAAACCGATGGGTCAGGCTTTCAGTTACAAGCTATTTTTGATGATTTCCCTTTGCTTTCACAATTTGGGGCTACGGGTGACGGGGCCACGGACGATACTTTGGCTTTTCAAGATGCCCTAGCTTTTGGTTTGATAGCTTACGCAAAAGCAAATAAAGATTATTTTATATCTTCAAGAATAGCGTGGACCGTTGCTAACTCTGGTTTTGTATGTGAGGGCGGCCAAGCCACAATTACAATGGATAAAGATGGATTTAATGCAACAAGCTACGGCGGATTAGCGGCTAATTCAGTGGCTTTTGAGTGCCAAAACTTAGCAGGCCCTGTTTTAAAAGGGCTTGATATTGAGCTTGAAGCCCACGGAAGCGACATAAGAACCTGTGTAGCTGCTGTTTTTAAAAATTGTACTGATATGGACGTAGATGTAGAGGCGTCAGGATTTAGTGAGCCAGAATTCGGGATTATAACAGTTGATAGCTGTGTCGGCGGGAAGTGTTTTGTTAATGTTCACGACTGTACGTCTAATAACAACACACTAGGCTCTTTGCAAATAACAGGTTTAGAAGTTGACGAAAATAGAGTTTCAAGCGTTTATTCAAAAGATGTTAACTTCGGCAGCCCGACTTTTAAAGATATAACTTTAGGCGCAGCGGCTATCGCTGCTTTCGGCTATCAGACGGACGGCGTTACTTTGTCGGGTGGTGCTACTTCGGGCGGGGGTGGTTGTGTATTTGATAATATAACTGTAGACACAGTTTTTGAAGGTGTCGATATTCAATCGTCCGACCATGTCATTAATGCAATTAATGCGCGAGACATTACCGTATCGCCATTAAAATTAGTGCACGCTGGCAAAAATAATAGTATTGGTCAAGTAAATTCTAACAGAACAGGCGGCGCTGTTGTAAATTTTTCGGGTACTAGCACGGCTTCAGAATCAGCAGATAATAACATTGTCGGCCAAGTTAACGCAATTAGCACGGGGGTTATTGCAGGGCCAACTCAGCCCCGTGTAGCTGTTCATTTCTCTGGCGGCGGCGCAACGCTTAAACCCAATAACAATAAAGTGCTGAGCGTTGTAGCGACCGAAAACGGAAGTATGATATGCGTGGTTTTAGACGAGGCCGGACTCGCTAATAAAGTATTAGACGTTAGCGGAGTAGGGTCTACCGCCGTGTGTACAGTTGATTCTGCCCAACTTGCTTTGGAGCATGTTGATATAAGAAAATCACCTAAAAGCCTTTCATTAGCCTACCTGACAGCCACGCCAGCATTAACCAATGGCGCTACAGTTGTTTATGATACTGAATCTACAGATACGCACTCAGAAATGGACCTCACAACAGGTCTATTCACTTCTGTAGCCCCTTTGCGCGGGACTGTAAGCGCATCATTGAGAACAGGAAGTCTAGCAGCCGGGGTATACATGGAGCTACAAATACAAGCTGGAGGCGTTATTATTGCAAGAGAACGCGATGATAACGACTCGGCAGGAGCAAGAGAAAGCACTGTAACAGTAAGTAGTGAATTTTTCCTACACAACTCGGGAGATGTTATAAAGATTTTATTTGTGACCACGGGCGGCGCTGTAACTCCCACGGCGGGAGCAGCCTTTTCTGCTTTTAGAGTTCTTGAAGCTTAATGAAGATGTATTTAATTCTTGGAGTTTTAGCAGTTATTAGCTTAACTAGCTTCTTTGCAGGCCACAAAATAGCGAGTGGCGCATGTGCTAAAAAACAGGTTAAAGCTATGGAATCGGTGATTAAAGACAGCAACGAAGATAGAATAGTAATAGCTGAGAAATCAAAAGAAATCAAAACTACAAAGGTGAGGGCTACCCGTGAAATTATTAAGATTCAGAAAGTATTTATTAATGATTGCCCTCTTAACGATATTGCAGAGCTGCACAACGAGACCTATACCAAATATCCAGCCGACTTGTTTGTTCACTGACTTAATATTATGTCAAATGCCTTTAGACTGGCCCGTGTTAAGCTCTACGCCCTCTAAAGCAGAACTAGCCACCCTTTCGGCTATAATCAAGCAAAATAGCATACAGTGGTTAGAGTGCGCTTCTAAGGTGTCTATCTTTATAATTGAGGCTGAGCAGTGTATAGACTGACTACTTGAGAAAGCCTAGAAATAAATCAGACTTTTGCAGCCTTCTCCACATCATATAGCCACAAGTTACAATAGGGGCAGCTAAGGTAGCTAGGGCCATAATCTCATTGGGAGTCGCTGAGAAATTACTAATTAAGTCTGAGTTTTTAGCCACTAGATTATAGACTGTTAGCCCGATTGTTAAAGAGCCTGCTAATTGCGTTGTTGAGAATGTTTCCGATACTTCTTTCATAAATCGCTCACTGAGTTAATTAATTTAAACGAAAAAACAACTTGATTGGCCGGTTGATTGTAATTAGTCACATACGTTATTTTTACCGCCTGCCGTTTGCCTGTCACTGTTTTTGGATTTAAGCCCAACTCTTGCAGCTCAACAGTATCACCTTTTTTAAAATCCCTATCTGTGTTATCCCTTATCTCAAATGTTTTATTGCCGTCAACGACTTGACGAAAATACACGCTTAATATTTTTAGTTCATGATTCATAATTTCACCTATTTAATCGGATAAACTAAAACGCCATCAACATTAGAGCAGAATCTAGCATGAAACCATGTGATGCCAACTTCTAGTTCTGTGATATTTGGATAGCGCTCAATTTTCGGATAATAACCAGCCTTAGTAGGCTCTTCACCTAGCAGCTTAATCCTGACTTCTTCAGCCGTATAATTTTTAAACTTAATATCAAACGCGCCCCAGTTGGGATGGCCTGAATATACCGATCTCTTAAACTCATCATCTAAATGAACGCCCGAATATTGATAAATTTGGCCCAAAAAATTAGGGCCGCTAAAACCCCAAGTATTTATATAACAAGGCCCGAACTCTTCTCGAAGTTGATCCAGCCCCTTTAAAGCCTCCGGATTGAAAAAACGCCAAGCCTTTGCGCCCTTAGCTAAATAGATTTTAGGGCTTACCAGCTCCTTAATTCCAAAGTGTTTGCATTTGTACATATTATTTACTCTCGTTAAATGCTAGTTTAACCGCATCAACAATTCTATCCAGATAGCGGTAATCATTGGATTGCTTTGTYGGCAAGTCCATCATCCACTCTTCGCCGAAACAATCTCTCATTTCTGCGGCACACATGGCAATTTCAACATCTGAAGATGCGCAAATATCAAAGCCTTTTTTGAGAGATTCATTATGAATTAAATCAAAATCGGTCTCTCTTGTGTTGCCAGCTAAAAGCTTGGCTAAAATATAATTATTGTCGCAGCCAGCAAAAAACTCTTGTAGAGTTTTTTCTCCCATTCCGCCCCAATAATAGGCCCATGACTGACAATAGCATTCAATAACTATCTGTCCGCTGCCTAGATTGTAATTAGCTACATAGACAGTTACAGTGTCCAATGCCTCAAGATCAGTTAGTACATAGGTCTCTGTTTCTCTTTTATTGATTTTCATATTATCTCCTAGATTTTATTATTTTCGCTATAGCTCGACTATTTTATGATAATTTCCCATTCTGCTATCATTGTCCCATTGCCAATTATCCGCCTGTTCTAGAGTTTTGAACACCATAGGTTCGCCGCTTTTTTCCCTGACAATTTCTATATCTTGCTGGCTGTTCCACGTTAAAATTATATATTTCATTTCGCTTTCTCTATTTTTGTTACTGTCCACATACTATTAGATCGATCAGGAAAAGCACCAGTTTTTAACTTTCTTAAAGCTTTGTTTTTTGCGGTTTCGTCACACTCAGCAAAAACTGATATAATTGTTTTATATTGCGTATAAAATCCGGGTTTACTTTCTACTGAAACTTTGTACATATTATCTCCTAAAAAGTTAATAACCGCCGATTCTCGGAAGTTTAAATTGTACTTGTTAAATATCGCTGTTACTCGGAAGCCTAAACCCTAGTTGACTAATATCACCTTTTATCAAATATCTATTTTCGAGCAAAATATATTCGGCACCAAAAATCATTCTTTCTTTGATAATGCCTATAGCTAGCTCCCTACTTGCATTCGCTTTGCTCTTTAAGTTTCTTCTACGCATTTAACCTCCATATCAAATCAATTTGCTCTTGTGTGATTCTTTCTATTATTGCTTCGGTAGAATCTTCACTAAACTCCGCTAGCTCACATGCGGGCCGCCACGTCCAATGCTCGATGGTTATCATGGATTTAGTATAATAGTCCCAATTAATCATTAGTTTTTCCTGATTGTTATCGCCCCAATCAGCCACCAAATTATTCGCTAAGTTCTCTTCTGCAATAATCTTGTTAACTGCTACAAGCGCTTTCTGTCGTGCTGATTCGTACTCGGCTTCTTCGCGAGTTCGATAGATGTTGCCGCAAGCCATTAGTTTTTGAGCAAAAATCCAAGAGGCGCAAACCTCTACACTGCCAGTTACACCAATATAAAAAGCATTAGTGCTTTCTTTAAAATACTCTTCAGTCGGAACCCAAGGTCCAGCATCGCGTTGTTTAATCAACTCTTCAAGTTCGGCTTCTTTAGCTTTTATTTCATCGTTTATGTGCATTATTCTTTCTCCTTATTTATGATCGCTAATACAGTTATCGCCGCCTTTGCAGATATAACCACTGCCACAAGTGATATTAGCAAGCTTACCTACAGCCAACGAAGATTTTTCTAATGAATCGACTATCGCGCTGTTTCTGCCTACAACTTTAAAAGCATCCGATGCCCCCTCTAAATAACTCTGCAAAGCTCTAAGCTCGGTTCTTGATTGACTCATTGTTTTTCTCCAACCATTTTAAAATAAAATATAAAATTGCGAATTTCTCTTGAACCTGTTTAGGGGTTACGTCAGAGATAAACTCCACGTCGTAAAAATCATCACTCTCCCTATGAGAAACTGTGTTGTGTATCAAATCTATAGCGCTCTCTCGAAGGCTGTTTGCTTTTGTTTCGTAAAATGCATAAAGCGCCTGTTGATGCGTTCCTCCCTCAAATATTGGAGAACCAACCGAGCTTATTGATCCGCCAAGCGCCTGAAATTCTGGGGACAAAGCTAACAACCCGCCTGCACAGGCGGTCATTCCGTAATTGTGCAACTCTTTAACAGCGCTGGCTAAGGGTCTTTCTGGGAAGGCATTCTGCCATGTATCCAAATTAAAATTTTCAGTTTTTGCTGGCTCTAGCGCCCTATACCCTATTGCTAAATGTTCAGTATTCATTTATTAACCCCCAATAATTTATAAACATAATGCAGCGTTATAAATTGCTGCTTAAATGCTCTTAAATCGTCGTTTACAGCGTAAAGGTCTTGTATCCCTTCGCTTAACTCTTCCAATAAATCACCTTCAGTAATAGCGTGACCCGTGGCGAATCCGTGGCTAATAACCCAAGCTATGAGCTGGTTGCTTGGCGCATCATCGCTAGTAACCCCTTGGCAAAACTCGCCTGCGCCAAAGAAAGGCATACCACGCAACGAATAGCCCCGCGCTCGATGTTCTGCAATCATTGCTTCTAAAGATTCCGAATTATGATGCTTTAGAATCTTATATTGTGCTAATTCCTCTTTCATTTTATTCCCCTTTTTCTTTAATCAGTCACTAAATACTAAACTAAACATCAAAAACAATCAAGTTTAATTTGATTTATTTAACAATCGTGTTACAATTCAATCAATATCAACTAAAAAGAGATTAATATGACTGACGAACGTAAACGCCGCGGCGCAATGAAATTATCTGACATGCACAAAGATACGGCCAAAGAATTATTGGGCTGCAATCAATTAGCATTAGCCGATATTTTAGGCTGCTCTAAAACTAAACTATCTATCAACCGCTGGTTGACACCTCAAGATGTGAAAATCGTAGAAGGCGAACTTGCTAAGCGTGAGCTTGCCGACTTTAAAAATGAGATAGCTGTATCCCTTGAGGATTTACGAGGGGATTTTGCTAGTATTAATAACTCTATTTTCATCGCGTTTAACAAGCTAGAGCAGTTAGCTGAGTGAAGAAACCTAAAACAACTTATGAGCTAAAGAATGACGCTATTGTAAGAAACTGCATAACGCATATTCAAAGCTTAGAAGTTGACGATAAAGAGCCTTTTCAAGTGCTAATAACACAAGGGAAGGACTTGAGGTCGATAGTTCAAAACAGTCTCTACTACAAGCATTTAAGCGAGATTGAAAAGAATGGCATGGGTGATTTGCATATGTTTTTAAAGAAGAAATTCTTGCACCCTATTTACATGTCGGGCACAACAGCCTTAAATTTAAACTATCAGATTAACTATCAAGCTTTAGTAACTGTTCACCAAGCGGGAATTGACATAGATTTTAAGAAAATGCACGAATCTTTGTTAACGATTAAAGACGCAACGGTTAAGCAGTTTTCAGAATATATTAACAAATATTGGGTTTATATTAATAGCCAAGGCTGTTATTTAACTGATCCAGAAACTTATAAGGGTGAAATATGAAAAAGGCAGAAATGAGAGAGCGTTTAGATGAGCTTGAGGCTAAGCTAGAAAAAATTAAAAACTGGTGTGGTGCTTATCCTTTAGATATATTTCCTGAGCCAGACTTTAAAATCGTTGCTCAAGTTCTAAAAGATAAGAACTTGAGCTTAGACACTGTTAGCGCCTCAAATTTTAGACACGTTTTGAACGGTGTTAAAGCCATTATTGATGATAATTAAGGGGTGATTTATGAACGGTAATCCAAATGCAGAGCAGAAACGGTATCATCTCGAATTGCGAGAAATGTGCTATTACGAATTTGGGGGACGTGGGCAGCTTCATCATATTTTTGGCAGCAAGAGCAATTTCAAGGGATTTGTTAAGCCGGGCGAATGGCTACAGATTCTACTCACCCCCGAAGTACACGCGGACATAAAATCATATTCATTCAAAGCTGAGCGCGGTATGTTTCTGGCCCAGCAAAGAGCTTATGAGCGGTATTGGGGCAAACCCTCACCCGTTCCCGCTGATTTAGTAGAGGTTTACAAGGCTATGCTGGATAAACATTCAGTTTCAAAGGCTGCCCTTGTTGCACGGTAATTAAATCTTTAGGCTCATAATTCGATAAACCGTGACCAGCACCGAACATAAACGCTATAACACAAAGCGCAATAACGATTAATATAAACGATAATCTTCTCATTTTAAGTACCTTTTGATAGTTCATAATCAGCCTCTATGATTTTTACCCGCTTAGCGTTTGATTCCTTGTAGTAAAGCGGATCGATAGCAGCCTTCCTCATATCTACCGGTATTACACCTTCTTGCTCTTCAAGCCAGAAAAATTCAGTTTCCACATCTCCGAACTGGTCTACGAAAAACCAGATATATCCTGTGCCATCTTGAAGCTTCATATCATTCGCCTAATTCAATTTCAATGATCTGATCTACACAATCTAAAAAGCTAAAACCTGAGCCAGCTAGATCATTTTCCCCGTCATAATCATCATGTATAAAATCCCAATCAACACCAAATCTTATCGGGATTGGTTTAGGATTATATTCAATATGCCATCCAAAATATTCCATAATTATTCCCCTAATTGATTAATAATTTTTCAATAGTCTGAACTGCCCGACCTGATTTTACCATTGAAGGCGTAGCACGATAAACGCGCCAGCCGTCCAGCAGTGCTAATTCGTCTTTATCTCGATCATTCTGATAGCCTACGCCCGTTTGATGGCCGCCTTTTTCTAACCAAATTCCACCGTCAATTTCAATGCCCAGCTTTCTATCAACAAAAGCTATGTCGAATCTGAATTTTCTTTTATCGTGAAATTTATATTCTTCGACAAAATCAAGCAACTTGTAAGCTTTCAGATCACGTACCAACTGAGCGTGCCACCGGATTCGATCAAGTTTTGCCTGTTCTTTTTTAAGGACTTCTTTAGGTTTCACATGAAACATTATAGCTATATTAAAACTTAAAGCAAGTTAATATTAATTAAGATTAAAATATAATTGACTTAATCAATAAAACGACTAGAATAAGGTAAATTAATAAAAAAGGTGGTTTTATGAGAATGGGAACAGAAGCGAGGCCAGTTGACTTGCTAGAGCTGAAAGGCGTTGACAAGGTGACAGCCGACCTTGATAAGTTTATTAATTATTTCAGGCTGATAGACAAGCCGCCTCCCAGCGATCTAAAAGTCGGTTCAGATATTTATTACCAGTTAAAGAAAAAGGCAAGCGCTTTTGTAGAGAAAAATAGCGACTCGAAAGAGTTAAACCCAAAAATTACATACAAAGGTTTTAGAATTAAATCGGAGAAATCATGAGTTATTTTGAAAATGCAAAGGTAGGCGATAAGGTTTGCTCCTTTGAGATTGGTGAAGATTGTGAGATATTCTCAATAACCGCAGACGCCGTTTATTGCATTCACATCTCTGGAAACTGCGGCACGCATGGTTATACAGTTGATGGATGTATATTTAAGGGCGGTCACGCCCAAACAGCCTTCTACGGCTCTAAGCTCCCAGTGTTCGACATACCACCCCCGCCAGTGCCAGAGATGGCTATCGATACACCAGTTATAGTTTGGAACCGCAAGGGGTGTAAGTTCTACCAATATTTTAACCGGTTCGATGAGGATGGAAAAATTATGTGTTTTACAAATGGGAAAACCTCGTTTAGTAGTAATCACGCTGGTGAGACAGAGATAAGCTGGAAACACTGGGAACTATACAAAGAGGATAAATCATGAGTATGTCAACAATAGTTATCCGACTTATGCTAACTGTAATTTTATTGCTTTTTGTTTATGAAGAAACGGGGCTAGCAACTGCTGGGGCATTGGGTTTGGTCTGCATTAGCATAGAGATTATTACTCATCAAATTACAACTATGATTGAAACTAATAAACGAAAGCGCTAAAATAAAGCTGGCCTCTCACACAAGCAAATAGAGCGGAATGTCATGCCATTAAAGCTGAGTTAATTTCACTTGATTAGCTACCCAAGCGCCAAGCCTATCCGCATATTTTAGATAATTCTCGTCCTCTTTTTTGTTCAATTCTTCATTCTGAAAATTCTGCAAAAAGGCTTCTACACTGTGATTTTGAGTGACTTTCATCAAGTGCGCGTATTTTAATAAGCTTATATGTTCCTTGATCTTTTCAGTGATTGCGTGAAAATCATCATATTTAGCTGATATGTGAAAGCGGCAATACCAACTCGAAAATTCATCTGTTTTAATACAACTGGTCGTACTGCCAGCAAGTGGGCATCCATGGGCTTCGCAAGTTTGTTTTTGCTCTGGCTCTTTTGAGTATCTGTTCATAATTTTTTAAACTCCACGATCCATACCCAAGGATTTTGCTTCCATGAGCCTTGGTCGTATATTGATTCCCAAAACTTTTGAAATTTTGGCTTTTTGCAATCTCTAGTTATGTATGAACCTAAACCTTCTGCGCAACAGTCCTTTTCTGAAATATCATTAAGCCTTTCGATTCTAATATCTGTTATCTCTAGCTGTATGCGACTTGCCCAGCGCGGCATATGGATTGATGGCCGCCACTTGGTTTCGCTATAATTTGACTCAGCTTTATAAATCGGCGTTCTTGAGGGCGGGCAACCGCAATGTTCATAACATGAGCATTCATCAGTGTTGCTATATAACCTAAAAGTCTCTCTTACCCATAATTCACCACCAACTTTTCCATGTGGGCAGTCCACAAACCCCTTGCTGAATTGATCAAACAATTCACAACCCGCTATTTCACAGCCAATCGTATTACATATAACGGGCAATTTAACAATTCGCCTTGTCTGAGTTTTTCTACCGTCAAGAATAGCGTTAACCATTTCTGAGTTGAATAAAATAGGTCTTTCTTTCATCGTTGCGACTCCCCATCAATTGAAATTATCGCGCCTTTTTGCATCATTCGACTAAATGCCCTAGGGCCGAAAGATTCTTTAACACCCTCCTCATCTAAATTAGTGATTAATATTGTTGCAACCATATTGCCGTATCTGCGATCAATTAAATCAGTAATCAGCAAAGCCTCTGCTTTAGTATTTTGCTGTAATCCAACCTCATCAATCACTAAAAGCCTTTGATTAGCCAATTCTTCAATAACGTCTAGTTCGCTCTCATTTGAGCTGTAAGCGTGCCTTACGTTTCTTGATATATCTACGGCCCTAATGTAGTAACCGACCCTTAGCGATTGAATAAGGGCGCTTAAGAGCATGGTTTTACCTGTGCCCACTCCACCACAGAAAATAACGCATTGGCCCTTGCTGCACATTTCATCAAATCGACTAGCAAAATTTAGGCATTTTTCATGAGCGTTTTTCTGAAATTCGCGGGGCTTGTAATCATCTAAAGTCATATCCCAGTACCGTTTGATGATATTCGCGTCTTCAAGAAAATCTATCTGAATTTGCCTACGCTTGGCGGCTAGTTCATCTTTTTTCTGATCAGCTTGTTTTTTGTTTTCTTCCCTGCTGCACTCTGGGCAAGTCGAGGTTATTTTATGTTCACCCAAATATGCAATTTTAGCAGTGTATTTGCCGTGGCTTTTGCAAGTTGTATTTTCATCTGGATATTCGTTGTTGATAAGTTTCATAATTCACCTTTGCTCTCGTAAGTTATCGAATCAAAATTTATTTGGTTGCCGCTTGGCGGTTTAGGCGGCTCCCCTGCATTTGTAATAAATCTGTCAATATTCTTAGAATCATAAATTATATGCAAGCCATCGAATTTTTGATTCCTGTCATTTTTTCCTTGGTTATGCGGAGTTAGCGAACAGCCCAGAATTGCTAATTTACAATTATCAACGGAATAACCAGTTTTTAAAACATTGTTAATTATTGATTTACGTTTTGAGTCTAATTTGGATTGTGGATGCTTCCAGATTTCTTGCCAGTATTTAAAAATTAAATCTATCTCAATTTCCCTTGGAGATTTATCATCGTCTGACAAAGGGGTTTTATTATTGTTCTTGGTTAATGGTTCTTGGTTAATGGTTAATGGTTCTTTGTTAGTTGAATTCTGTTGAGCTTCTGTTGTACACGTGTTCAACACCTGTTCAACGTCTGTTGATTTCTTTGTTTTTAGAGTTCGCTTCTTCTTTCGCCTAGCTTCTGCTGAAGCCTTGCCAGCCTTGGCTTTCAGTGAATTATTGTTATGATATTTATCTATTTCTTCATCGCAACGATTATTGCGAAAAAGGTCGCCATCAAGGTAGAAAAACTCGTTAAGAATGTAAGTTAACGCCTCTATTTCATCATTACTGACAATAATTAAACGTCTTTTAAGTAACGAAATATCAGAAGTTAAAGGATGTTCGTTATCGTAGTAGAGTTCTATTGCGTCTCTGTACAACGCACGTTCAACACGTGTTAAATGTCTAGTGGCATTATTGAAATCTTTGATATTATGTTGGTAGTAGTGCATTGAGCTTGACCTGTGTCGAATTGTGGCCCTTAAAAATAAACGCGGCTGGCACAGGGCAAGGCAAGAATAAGGGATCAATCAAATTCACAGCCGCGTATTCAGTATAAATAATTTCCGATAAAAAGCAAATAGGAGGCGGTGGCAGGGAAAGCCGGAGGGAAAAGGAGTAACCTCTTTTACCGCCATTTCTTAAAATACAGTATAATTAGATAAAAGCAAGTATTGGCATAAGTTAAATAAATCAAACAAAAGCTTGTGTTAATAAAATAAGCTGTTATAATTATCATATAAACAAACGAAAGGGAAATATCATGACTGTACTTCTAAGCAATGACGAAAAACAGAGTTTAACATTAATAAGAACTAGAGCCATGGAGCTCAAAGATGGCGGAATGGTGATCATAAGCACTTCAGCAGAAATAGAACAGGCGGAACAATGGTTAACAAAACATGGCTTGTACGGTATATATTTTGACCATATGGACCCTGTCCATAAATACAGCGAATTCAGAATTGTAAAAGGCGTTAGAAATTACGAAAAACCCACAGCAATTGAACTCTATAACTAAGAAATCAAACAAAGGGGAATATCATGAAAACATTCACACAATTAGCTAATCAATATTATTACTTCACAAAGCATAAAATGCACAATTGCCGACAGTTGGTAGTTGATGAAATTCGCGGGAAGTTAAATAGATTGGAGCAAGAAAAATGAGCATACCAGAAATAATTAAATCAAAACTAATTAAATCAGCAAGGGAAGCCGGGGCTTATATTGATGAGGGTATCTGTGACGAGACTAAAGATTATTTAGTAGTTGTAGATAAGATGCAATGGGAAGAAACCGCGCTTGATATGGTAACCGATAGTATTAAGGCAGACGGCTTCTACGATGGTTTAAGAGGCTACTTAAGCGACGAAAGGATCGACGAATTGCTGGAAGAAGTTAAGAGCTGCGAGCGGGTTACTGAGCGAGTGAATGATGATTACTTCAAAGAGTTGGCCGACAACAAATATTAAACTAATCAAACAAAAGCCTTGCTTTAGCTGAGAAATCTGCTAGAGTGGGGTAAGTAAAGCAAGCAAACAACCTAGGTGCGTTGGGATAGTATGAAGACGGTGGCCGACCCGTGTGCACACGGCACAAAGAAAATTAACTTAAAAAGGTGGGAATATGGAATTAGCAGCGATTTACTTAGAAGATGCTTGTTGCCATTATTTTGTGGTGCGGGTACATGACACTGATTTAGAGTTCATTTATTTAGAAAAAAGAATGTGGCTTTCTAAAAATGGCGGCGTGGATTTAGATAAATTTATAAATGAACACAAACCGAACGAAATTGAACTGTATGAGTGGATAGACAAGCATTCTAAAATCACACATATGTCGCAAGATACAGAACATTGGGCAGATAGGGATTTTGGAGCAGTTGACAGTATTGAAATTAAAACGCTAAAAGCTGAGATAATGTGGATTTTAGCACAGCATAGAGCTGCCAAATCAAAAAAGGTGGGAATATGAGTTATGAAAAAGACTTGGATATATTATTGGATAATTGTATAGCTCAATTAGAAACCAAATGTCAAGAAATGCAAACTCAAGAAGGCTTGAGGGTTCAAGTTGAAATTGACGAGGTGCTAAACAATGCATTTAAAACAGTTGGGTTAATTTTAAAGCAAGAGATTAATAAGCTAACACACATAGAGCAAAGCGAATATATGAAGGGTATGAAAGCCTGCAAGGACGGTGAAGAACACAAGGCAGGGCGCTCTGAGTATTACGATAGGGGCTACGCTGCTCAATATCAACATGAACAAAATATGGGAGCAATTCATGAACGATGAACTATGGTTAAAAGTTGAAAAGACAAACCCAAAACACACAAAAGAAGTTAATTTTGGCAGAAAAATAACAGCTATTGACCCATATCAGCAGATTAAAAACGCTACAAAAGAGTTTGGGCCAGTCGGCAAAGGGTGGGGGTGGGAAGTTAAACAGGTCCAGCATCTACCCACAAATGAGGTGTGCATATTAATTAGCATGTGGCATGGGGATAGCGGCAAAGTTTTCGAGCAATGGGGGCAAGCCAGTCTCTATATTGATAAAGCCGAGGCCAAAAAAGATACGGATTGCATGAAGAAGGCGACTACGGACGGTATAACCAAATGCTTATCATTACTGGGTTTTAATGCTGATATTTTCTTGGGTAAATATGAAGATAATAAATATGTTCAACAGATGAAGAGCGAATTTGCAGAGCCTCTTTACACTAAAGAGCAGCGGGATACTTTTATGGCCTTGAAATCTGAAATTGATGCAGGAGGATTCTATTTGTTTATCAGGTCGATAAGTGAAGAGGCTTATATATCTCTATATAATTCATTTGAAAAAGACATTGGTAAAAACAAAGAAGCTTGCAAAGCCTTAGAAAAAACTGGCTTAGAAGAGGTTCAAGAAATTATCATGGATATAGCGCAAGGGATAGATGATAACGACCCGGCTTGCATTGAAAACCTTCAGGGCTGGGCTGCATATGAGAAGAAAGTTATCTGGTCAATGCTATCAAAAGAGCAGCAAGAAGCTCTAACTAAATTCAAAGAGCAAGCCGATGGATAACGAACAGCACGACATAGATCAGCTAAATAGCATAGCTGAGAACTTCAAGATATTGAAATTACCGGACCTTAAAACGGCTAGAGGGCAACAGATAGTAGCAAGGGCCAAAGCTCAGCTAGATTTAATATCTAAGAAGATAATCGAAGCAACTAAAACAATTTGAGGTGAATTAATATGGCACAACGTTCTGACTGTATGGTAATATACCCCATAGCGGAGGAACCACCATGACAAATCAAAGTAGAATAAAAACGTGTGACGTATGCAGAAAAATGTACACGGAAAGAAAACGTGATTCAAACAAGCAGTGGTTAGCAAGAGATTACTGCTCAGTACCATGCAATAACAGAAGTAAAAAAAGAGTCACCCACATATTCGAAAGACTAAAGAGGTTTCAGTTAGCGGGGGAGGATTGTTGGGGGTGGACAGGTAATTCAGATGGAAAAGGGTACGGTACGCTGTCGAATAGGAAAGGCGCGGGCTTTAGTCCAGAAAAAGCGCACAGGGTAAGCTACGAGATGTTTTATGGAGAAATACCAAAAGGTCTTAATATTTGTCACAAGTGCGATAACAGAGAATGCACGAACCCTAAGCATTTATTTGCAGGAACTCAAAAAGAAAATATGCAGGACTGCTCAAGAAAAGGGAGGCTGAATAAAAAGTCTTTAGGTAACTTAATTGCTGGCTCAAAAGGGTTTTATGGTGCGGCAACAACAAAAAATAAGGTTAAATGATATGAAAGGTATAAACAAATGCATAATTGTGGGAAATTTGGGCAGCAATCCAACTACTAGATTTATGCCCAGTGGTGACGCTTTAACTAATATCTCAGTAGCAACAAGCGAAAGCTGGAAGGATAAAAACAGCGGTGAGCAGGTGACTAAAACCGAGTGGCATAAAATTGTTTTCTTTGGCCGACTTGCTGAGATTGCTGGTAAGTATCTAAAAAAAGGCTCGAAGGTTTATATTGAAGGCAAGCTACAGACCCGAAAATGGCAGGATAAAGTATCGGGCCAAGATCGTTATAGCACTGAGATTGTGGCAAGCGAATTACAGATGTTAGATAGCAAGGGTGATCGAGCAGAAACGCCAACCCAACAGCCTAAGCAAATCGATAATGTAATTGATGATGACCCGCTTATTCCCTTCTGATCTACACGTTTTAGCCTCCCCCGACTCCCGCTTAATTGCGGGTTTTAGGGTAAAAGGTTAAATAAAGCAAACAAAAGCTTGCATGATTCCAAATCCCTGTTATAATTAATGTATAAACAAACGAAAGGGAAATATCATGAAAGTAACAAACAAAACGGCTGTATTCACACCTTCGAAAACTTATAAAACACAAAGCACCCTTCACGCTGGAATAAGTGAACTGCTAATTGAGATGGGTTCTTGGGATTCTGAGACAGCTAAAAATATGGGCCAAATGCAAGAAAACGCTTCAGTTAGCTATGTTATTAGTGTTACTAGCAAAGGGCGATTTTTTCCTATCTTCTTAACGAAGGGCTTCAACATGACCATGGCGCATTACATTATTGAAAATGGTTTTTGTGTCGAAGCAATTTGACTTTTTTAGAATATAAACAAAGGGAAATATCATGAAAGCTTATATGATTATGACAAAGCGTGAAGATATATGGTTACCAATTCCACGCTCTACAGCTTACTTTTACGAAGAACGCGAAGAAGACGCTATAGGAGAATTAGCCTATAAGACTTTTAATTATGATTGTGATACTCAATTAGCATTGTTTGAGTTAACTGAGTCAGGACCAGTGTACGTTAAAGGGGATCGGGGTGAGATAGAATGCTAAAAACAAAAGTAATTGAATCAACAGTGATGCATTTAGAGCTAACGATTGATGAAGATATTGCTAGGGGCTTATTAGCGCTGCTGGAAGCTAACACTTCAACTTTGAATAGCAGTTTTTTAGAAATCATAAACGGCCTAGAGGATTTTTTGTACGTAGAACCCAAAGAAGAAAAGCGACAGCCTGAGCACGGGGAGACTATATGGGTTTGGGATGATAATGAAGCAGTAAGCCACGCACGATTTATTCACCTTAACCCTATTGGTGTCCATGGTGTTCTTGCTCATGGAACAAAAAAAGGGAAGCTAGGTAGACATGTTTGGCCCAATTGGACATTTTACAAATGAAATCATTCACACAACTAAGTCATTTATATTTGCGTTTAACATTATGCAATCAGCAAATGAGCAGACAGCAAGTTATTGATCGAATTCGCGGGAAGTTAAATAAAATGGGAGAAGGGGAATGAAAAGCGTAGAGCTGCGTCACTTTGATAGAGCAATGATTAATCAAAACATTCGAAGAGCTTCTTTTTTGTATGGTGAGGCGATTAGGTTAGAGAGGGAAAATCGTGCTATAGCAAAAAAACTTAGCGATAATGCCCTTGGCGATGATAAGGAGGCTTATTTGTCACTACCTAAAGAACTCAGAGTATCTTGTTATAATATCTCAGTGTTTAGTGATTCAACAGAAATAATTTTTTATTTAAAAGACGGTGACATTTCGCCTGTTAATTTTATTATTTATGATGATTTACCTAAAGACCTGCAAAGCATAGTCCAAATATATGTTGAGGCTAAAAATAATTTGGAAAAAGAAGAAAAGAAGATAGAGGAGCATATTAAAAAAATACTAAATGGTTTTTATACGACAGGTGAATTAGAAGCGAATTATATTGGCGTGTCAAAATATTATCCTGATGATTTGAAGCAACGAATTGCAGAGCCTCGATGTTTTAAGGCGCTAAAGGGTGAGATTGATGATTTAAAGAAAGCGCTTAAACATTAAATAAAATAGGAGAAGAAAAATGAACAACATTAGAATATTAATTAAAAATTTTATCTATCGAGCAATTCATAAGCTGGTTGACACAGTACCGCAAGTTAAGAAGCTGCCCTTTGTCGGTGACAGGCTAAAGAAGATAGCATTCGCTGTTTATATGCGCGATAACAACATCAAAATATATCGCTTAATACTGAGTGAGCTTAATCTTATACGCAATGATTTGATTAAAGCTAAAGAGCATATTGAAGAAAAGCGAGGCGTGAAATTGACGGGCCTAAATAATGAAATTAATGGAATAAAAGAATTGTCGAATAAGATATCACGCAAATGGGAGATATGAAATGATTACAGTAAAAGATCGAGAAAAAGAATTCAGAAAAGATTTAGCTGCATTGCTTGCTAAGCATGATGCAGACATACACATTGATAACAAAAGTAGAGCCTTCGGGAACGTTTATTTTATACAAGTAAGTCTTGATGGGGTCTATAAAGATAATGATCTTGTGCGAGAGTATGGTGAGTTTGAGTTGTAACATGAAAATAACACCCATAGACATGGCCGACTATTTAGACAGCGAAGAGCTAAGGGCCGCGTATTTAAAACTAGCGCTTGAATCTGGAAACGCTGAGCGCATTGAGAGAGCTAAAGAAACTATTGAGAGGTCTAGGTTATGATTAATTGGAATTCACCAGAAAGCATACCACAAGTAAAAATAGGAACAGAAGAACTATTTTGGATAGCGCGCTTATCAGTTACCACAAAAAAGCAATCTGTTTATTTGGCGTATTATCAAAACAGACCTTTTCACGAAAATGAAGAAGACGAAGTGATTTTAGAAGAAGTTTTAGCAGATGAGGATGGTGATTATATAAGTTCTGTTGGATGGGTGAGCATCAAACAACATTATGAGTTTGAAAATTATTATGAGCCTATATATTTTGGTAAAGAATATAAACTTTTAGGCTGGGCTGAGTATGCGCCGCCTGAATTTACTGACATTGGCGAACCTTTAATTTAACAACTAGGGTAATACTATGAGCAAATTAACACAAAAAGCAGCGGACGAAGCAAACAATAGATTGACTTTTGCATTCAATTGGTTTTGTTCAGCGGAAGGGGCTATAGCTCTAGAGCGAGATACGGGAGACATACAAGATACGGATGCTTCATTTGATAAAGCATTTAAAGAGCTAAATGAATGCAGAAGATGGTTAGAGGCTTTGTCGGAAGATGTGTAACCAATAACAAAAGGTATAGATAATGATATTTAATTTAACTTTAAGTATTTGCGACTTAATAGATCCCAATGATAAAGAAGGCAGAACATTTAGAGAAGTGAATAACGCAAAAGTTAATAATTGTGATCACGACTTACAAGTTATCGACGATTCTTTTGAGCATCAATATGGCTGCGAGGAAATTTTGTATTATCAATGTAGTATTTGCGATGCTACAAGCAAAGAGGACAAGAACATTCCAGAGCAAGTTGACTGGGATCCAATACCGTAAAGAGAATGAAGATTAGCGTTTAAACAGTGAGGTTAAAATGAGTATTGAATATGAGATATTTTCAGACGAAGTAATTGATGTACGCAAAGACGATGATTTTATGGGAGACATAAGAATCGAAGAAAATGCACGTTATTTTAACGCGGCAGTTTTCACGCGATTCACAGCCCAAGATTTGAGAGAGCTATCAGATAAATTAGATGAGTTAAACAAAGGTAAATGATATGAGCGATTTAGAAATAGTAGAGGCATGTCTTAGTATAGAAATGAATGTGAATTGCCCCAACGTGGAGTGTGATTATTTAATCGATCTTTTAAGGGAAAAGGATACTAACGGATATAATCACAACGATGATGGAGCATTACTGCGCCAAATGTTCCCAAAGCATGGGAATCACGAAGATTTTGAGTGTGATTCCGTAGTTTGCACTCAATGTAAAACTGAATTTAACGTTCGCGAACTTGTGTGGTAAATAATATGAACAACAAAATCGAAGCGGGATGCAGAGCAGTTATTGTTAATAGCGTGGATGGGAATAATGGGGTTGTACTTACCGTATTTGAGAAATACCAAGGCGATCCTGAAAATAAACGTTGGGTATCTAAGACTCAATTGTGGATTGTGGATATAGATGTGGTGTGCACTCAAGGACGCGTAAACAATATGCTTCCAGAGCATTACTTACAACGCCTCCCAGACGAAGATGCAAACACAAAATGCGAATGGGACGAAACGATATTTATGCCAGAAGATTTGAAAATAAACACAAAAGAGGTGGCATTATGAAAGAGAGCAAGAGCGAGGCGATAGCCCGGAAGACTAGAGAATTTTTAGAAAAAGGCAATAAAGTTCAATTAGTGCATAAGAGCAAAACCGCTTATAAAGATAAACAAATCCCATTCATGGAGGGTAAGTATAGAAATGAGCGATAGAGCCAAGGAAAAGAGAATTATTAAAGGTATTGTCGCAAAGGTAAGCAAGCAGATACCCAGCAAGCCGGATGCTAAGCTTATGTTTAGCGTGTTTAAGATAGCAGCTATGGACCTTTCGCCCGTGACACATGGCGATGCAGCGGCTTACATGAGGAGTAACATGCCACACTTAGAATTGATGGGGATTGATGCAGAATGGATAAGACGCTTATTTAAAGATGAAGGCGTTGAACATTGGTATAAATAGTATTGACGGAATAACAGATATGATCTATATATTAATTTCCAATAACTAAGGATTATTATTATTATGCCTGTTCACCTAGGAAAGAAACCACCCATTAAGAAAAAAACAGTTAAGAAGACAGTTAAGAAAACAGAAAAAAAAGGTAAGAAGGAGAAAAAATGAGCTGTGTTTTTTTTATGCTTGGCTTTGCATTTTTAGCCCTATTGAACAGAAGAGACCCAGTTAAGTTTATGGCGGTTCTTTTAATTTTGCTAAGTCAAGCTATAAGCTTGTGGTTAATTCACAAAGCGCTGGTAGATGGTATATGGTTTTACCATTCAGCCATAATTTTAGAGGCTGTGATAATTTACTACGTTTTAAGTCAATCACAGCGAGAATGGGCCGCGCTATTGGGCGTAGCTAAAGCTTTGTTTGTAATACTTACCTTTGTTGGTATTATTAACTATCTCTATTTGCATTCAGGGGTATTTGTTAGTGTTTACATGTGGTCGATTTACATTGAAACGGCTATAGAAATGGTGATTTTAGGAAGTGCCGGACTTGGATTATTTAACGGATACTATACAGATCGGCGACTTTATAAATATATTAATAAGCTTTTATCTAACCGCGTCAATACTAAAATTCGTTTACCAGAGGTTGTTTAAAAATGGGCCAAGTAAGAGAAATCGTAGAGAGCATAAGCCAAAGCGTAGCAGATCAAAGCATAGCGACAAAGACAGCGATAATTGGCACGGGTAATGTGGCCCCGATGTATTTGCTAGCTCAAGACCCTTCCCCATGGCTGAGTTTAAAAGTAGTGATGCCCACGGTGGTTTCAGTTTTAACAGCTATTTACATATCAATAAATATTTATAAATTGATATTAGATTTAAGAAAGAGAAAAAAAGTAAAGGTTTCACGGTTTAAAGTAGAAGATCACCTAGACTCGGACGAAGTGAGAGAAGCATATCTTGAAGCGATGCAAAAACTAGGCGGTGAAGAACGAATCAAAAGAGCCAAGGAAACAATAGCAAGATCAAAGCAAAATTAATGAAATTGGCATATAACCCAAGCTGGTAATGTATAGATAATCTCAAAATCTATGTGTAATTCGTTAAAACTAACAAAAAAGGGTAAAACGTATGCTTAAAGACATAAAAGAGAGCAAGCCCAACCCGAATATAATTAAAGAGCTAGAACAGTATTTAAAGGAGGCTAAAACGGGAGAATTAAGAGCTTTCTTTTGCGTAGCTCAGAACAGTAGCGGAGAGACTTATCGCTCTTGGGCTACGTCTGCTTTAGTCGATGAAAGGCCAATGTTGGCAGAAATGGCGATAGCTCAACAAGAATTTATATTAAGCATGGCAATGGATAGCAATAGCTCAGTTCTGCGAAGGTTAGTTGATCAAGAATAATCAATCAATAAATAGTGACAAACAAGGAAAAGTATAATAAAATCAAATATCAATTAAAAAAGGTGATGATATGGACAGTTTTCAAAGAGATGCGGTGGGCGACAACATAGAAAGGCAAGCGGAAGGGGTGAGGCGGATAACAGCGCCCTATAAATATTCAGCCCAAGCTGCTGAGGGGAGGTCACAGCTCAAGCATGAGCTTCTATTTAATGCGATTAAGCGACTAGAAGAGGTAGATGCCGCCATTGAAGATATAATGAGTGCGATTAATAATTCCGACGCGAAAGCGCAAAATGATTGTGCTTTAAAAGTGCCACCTAGTCTTAATAGTGTGCTAGCGGGTTCGCCAGAATATATAAACAACAAAATAAATTTGATATTAGATAAGCTTGAAGAGGTTAGCCAGTTGCTATTCTAATGGATAAGCACAAGTGCCCCGCATGCCATGAACCCGTACCCATGGAAAATGAATCAGGGGGTTATTTGATAAGGTGTAGTAATAAACAATGCGAGTTACAGCCCTGTTGTTGGGGTAGTGAGATAAAGACAGTAGTAGAGCGTTGGGAAGAAATAAGAGAACAAAATTCAAAATAAAGGGAAAAAGACAATGACAAGCAAACAGATATTAAACTCAGCACATGCGGTAATAATTATACTCATGGGGCTTACCCTATGCTTTCTAGCAACMAGCCAGTTAATTTATGCGGGRGTGCTTGGCTTTAGTTCATTTGTATTAGCGATGGTAGCAGCCTCGTTGGACTCATGATAAAATAAACTTATGAAGCCCACGGAAGAAAGCCTTAAGAAGACATTTTTATATTGCCCGTCTACAGGGTTATTTATAAGGATAGCCTCTAGCAGAGGCCAAAAGAAAGGCGCGATAGCGGGTGGAATGAGCGACCAAGGCTATATTAAAATTTCAATAAAGGGGAAATTGTACTTGGCGCACCGATTGGCATGGTTATATATGACAGGTGAATGGCCTAAAGAAGAGATAGATCATATTAATAATATAAGAAATGATAATAAATGGTCAAACATTAGAGCGGCCACAAGGTCTGAAAATAATAGAAATACAGGCATATCTATAACCAATAAATCAGGCGCTAAAGGAGTATCATGGAGCAAATCTCACGGTAAATGGAGAGCAAGAATATGTATTGATAAGGCAGAACAGGAAAAGCGACAATTGAAAACAAACAATTTAAGTTTAGGGTTTTACAAAGATAAACAGGATGCAATTAATAGCTACCAAGTAGCATGTATTAAATACCATGGCGAATTTGCGAGGTTAGCATGAGAAGTGGACAGACCAGAGCACAAGCTATTAGAGAGTCAAAGAAAGAAGAAATATTGATCTCTTTAAAAAACAGAGGGTTAATACAGCATGTTGCTGAAACTGCTGATAAATTATGTGACTTAAGCAAACCTCTGGATGCAATTGAGGTGCAACGGCTTAAAGCTGCTAACGATGCGAGGTTAGCTTTGATTAGAAAATATCTACCAGACCAAAAAGCCATAGAGACCACGCATCACATAGGGGAAAGCGCAGAAGAATGGTTGCAGAAATTGAGCTAAGGCAAAGGCTTAAAGATGATTTTGTATTCTTTGCTAGAAACTGCCTAAAGATTAAAACAAAAACCCAAGGCAATCAGCCCTTTATTCTCAACAGAGCGCAGCTATACGTACATGAGCGCATAGAGAAACAAAAGCGAGAGACTGGCAAGGTTAGGGTGGTTGTCTTGAAGGGAAGGCAGCAAGGCGTATCTACTTATGCTGAAGGCCGCTTGATATGGCTAACGATCCATAGAAAATCAGTATCGGCTTATATACTCACCCACGAAGACGATGCAACACAAAACCTATTTTCAATGAGTAAGCGATACTATGACAATTTGCCTGATCAGGTTAAACCTTCGATAAGTGCATCTAATGCAAAAGAGTTAAAATTTGATTTATTAGACTCTGGCTTTAAGGTGGGCACTGCGGGAAATAAGACAGTGGGCCGCTCAATGACTAACCAATATTTTCACGGTTCCGAGGTAGGCTTTTGGCCTAACGCTGCTGAACACGCTAAAGGAATGCTTCAAACTTTACCGGATGGAGAGGGAACAGAGGTTATACAAGAATCAACAGGCAACGGATTAAACAACTATTTCCATCAACAATGGAAGCTGGCCGAGTCGGGAGAGAGTGATTATATCGCTATATTTGTTCCGTGGTTTTGGCAAGATGAATACCGTAAAGAAGTTCCTGAAGACTTTGCCTTAAGCGATAGTGAAGAAATATTAGCTAGTCAGTATGAATTAGATGATGAGCAAATATTCTGGATGCGGCAAAAGATAGCGCAACTATCAGCGGATGGCACTAACGGGCTTAAAAGTTTCAGGCAAGAATATCCATGCAACGCTGCTGAAGCCTTCCAATCTACAGGGGGTGACGGTCTTATAGCACCTGACATGGTGATGAAAGCAAGAAAGAACAAAGAAAAAATAAGTGGCCCGTTAATTGTTGGTGTAGACCCCTCAAGGGGCGGTGACAGGTTTTCCCTGATTAAACGCTGTGGCAGGAAGGCTTATGATAAAAAGAGCTGGAAAGGCTCTCAGGTCGATAAGCTTGGAAAAGCCGTCAGTAAGTGTAAGACCGAATTAGACACTATATGCCCTATTGCTAAGAAAAAACCTGATATGATGTTTATTGATGCGGGGGGTGGGGTTGAGATAGTTGATAGGCTTGAAGAGCTTGGCTATGGGGATAGAGTGAAGGCTATTTACTTTGGATCGTCGCCCTTAAACGATACTAAATATATTAATAAACGTGGTGAAATGTGGGGTGAGTTGAATTTGTGGCTTAACGATGAGAATTTAAACGTAGATTTGCCAGATGATGATGAATTACAAGCTGATTTGTGCGCTTCTCCCTATCATAGGGATTCCCATGATAGAATCGTATTAGAAAAGAAAGAATATATTAAAAAGCTGTTTGGCTTCTCTCCCGATGATGGCGACGCGTTAGCCCTAACATTCGCAGAACCGATAGCAAAGAAGCAAGAAAAGCTACCCGCTCCAAGAAAAAGACATAGGGCATAGACAAACCTTAACTTTAACTGTATACACTGACAGTATGGCTAAACAAATGGGTAAAGAAGAACTAGCAGCGGTAGTAGATATGCTCGTTCTTGATTCAGTAAGTTATAATTCTGAATTTATGCGCGAGAATGARAACTWTCTYAAGCGTTATAATCAAGAATGCTACGGCGATGAAGAAAAGGGTTTCTCTCAAGTGATCGCTTCAGATGTGCGCGACACTGTTGACTCGGACATGACTTCGTTAGTTAGAGTCTTTCTAGGCTCAGGTAATGTCATTGAATTTGAGCCTGTGACAGACGATGAGGCTGAAGTTGAAGAGGCTAAGATTAAAACTGAATATATTAATCATCTCTTACTAAGACGGCCAAAATCATACACCGTTATACACGGATTTCTTAAAGATGCAGACATTCAAAAAATGGGTGTTGTACATTACTTTATGGATACTGAGCGCACAACTAGAGAAGAGCTTAAAAAAGGCTTGACGTTAGATGAGATAACTTTATTTGTTAAAGAGCAAAAAGATAAAGACGAATCAGTTAAGAAAATTGACATTGTTGAAAAAGAAGAGGATGAAGGAAAGTTCGACGTTCGCTTTAGATTCACAGTTGAGAACGAAGAGTTTATGCTGCAAGGCATACAAACAGAAGATTTTTTAATCACTAAAAATTCTTCATCACTTGAAGATGCACAGAGCGTTGGCCATGAAAGTTACCCTACAAGGAGCGAGTTAGTGGCCAGCGGTTTAAGCGAGGAAGAGGTTGATAAGTTTCCCACGGCAAGTACAAAGGGTAATTCTTCAGGGAATCAGCAACAATCATCCGGCCAGTCTTCAAATATGAAAGATATTAGATGGCGTGATGAAGGTGGAAACGTAACAGACTCCAAAGCTTTTAGTCTATGGTCTGCTGAAACAGTTAAGAAAGTGCTTATTTTTGCTTTAGTTGACTTTGATGGTGATGGAATTGCAGAGCGCAGACGTATTGTAAAGATTGGCAATACTATTACAGAGAACGAACCGCACGATCATATACCTTACGCGATAACTTCTTGTATCATTGAGCCTCATAAAGCCATAGGCAATGGTAGAGCTTCATTAGTGATTCAAGATCAATCTGTTAACACTGAGCTAGATAGAGCTACATTAGATAATATTTATGATGTTGGAAACCCTAGAACGATCTTAGGCAAAGATGTCAATACAGATGATTACTACGACTCTAGGAAAGACGGCGTTGTTAGGATGCTACCTAATTCTACTTCAAATCCAGCAGAGGCGGCGTTTCCTTTAACGACTCCTTTCGTGGGCCAAGAAATTCTCATGGTCAAGCAATCGAGAGACCAAGCCCAAGCAGATAGAACGGGAACCCTGATAGCCTCGCAGGGATTAGAAGCCGACCAGCTCCACCAAGAGACAGCGACACGCTTCTCAGGTGTGGAGAAAGCTAATGAGGCTAAGATGGAGCTGGTCGCTCGTAATCATGCGGAGGTAGGCTTTAGAAAGCTGTTTGAGGGCGCTGTATGGACGCTCAGACGGTTCCAAGACAAAGAGGTTAAGGTTAGGGTAAATGGAAAGGCTATGGTAGTTAACCCCGCAGACTGGAAGTTTCCAGATGTAGCCAAGAGCCAAGTAGGCTTAGGCGCTGGTGCTGGCGATAAAACAGTAGAGCAAGCTTTGGGTCTATTGACTATTCAGCAACAACTACAAGCGACCGGATCATTACTAACAGACGACCAAAAGATATATAACTCGCTTAACAAAATAACCCCAGCTTTAGGATTTTCTAATACGTCTGAATTCTTTAACAACCCAGATGCACCACAAGAATTAATCTTTGCACAGTTGCAGCAAATGACAGCCGCTTTACAGCAAGCACAGTTACAAATTGAGCAACTATCACAAAGTAACCCATTGGCTGAGGCTGAACAAATTAAAGCGCAAGCATCCTTGATAAATGCACAGAGTAAAACTAAGGTCGAGCTCATTAAGACAGATGCCGCCACTACTCAAAAACAATTAGAAATGTTACAAAAAACAGCTTTCCATGATTCAGATAAGACGTTTGATTACACTAAGTTAGAAGTTGAGAACGGCGTGGATATACCGGGGAAAGGTGTGAATGGATAAGCTTGAAAGAGAGATACAATTACATGAAGACTTTGCAACGGGCAAAGAGGCTAAAACCTTGGCTGGACACCCTGTCTGGAAGTCTGTTATAAGCGAGTTAGAAGAAAGCTATATCGGCGCTATAAGGCGCGGTAGTTGGTTCCCACGAAAAGTAAGAGAAGAGAACTGTAGGCGGTTACAAGTCTTAGATGATATTGTGGCGACTATTGAAAGTAAATTAATCAAGGGTGAAGAAGCCCTAAGACGACTTGAGGCCCATAATGGCAACAAACAACGCAAATGAATCAACTGAAGTTGACAATACCGATGTCGAAGACACTGGTACACAAGAAACTGAGGTTATAGATGCGGGTGATACCGCAACGGGTGATGAATCCGGTGTAGAAGATAACGAAAGCGCAGAAAGCGAACTTGTTTACGATATCGATGGTGAGGAAGTAAGCGCAAGTACGGTGCTGGAGTGGAAGAAGGGCAATTTACGCCAAGCTGACTATACGAAGAAAACGCAAGTCACAGCCGATACACGAAGAGAATTAGACGCTGAGAAGATAGAGATAAACGCTCTAAAAACTTCTTTAAATGAGTCTATTTCTAAATTGGAAGAAGCCTTAAACGCTGATTCTAATGATAGTGAATTGGAAGAATTGCGAACAAGCGACACTGGCGAATATTTAAAGCGCAAAGAGCAGATCGAAAACAAGTCGAGACTGGTGCAAGAAAACAGAGATAAGGCAGTTAGGCAACAACAAGAAGAAGATGCTAAGTTACTAGAAGTTGAAAGACAGCTACTAACAGACGCGCTTCCTGCTTGGCAAGACCCCAAGCAAAAAAAAGCTGATCTTACTTTGATTGAGACTTATGTTAAAGATTCTGATTTTTCCCAAGAAGATTTTAATAAATTGGGTAGCCACAAGCTTATGATAACGACTTTAAAAGCTGCTAAGTTCGATGAACTTCAGCGGAATAAAGAAGATATTGATAAGCAAGTGCAAAAAGCGCCGAATGTAATTAAAGCCAGAGTTAAAACGAAAACAAAAGCGAAAAGTTCTGCTGATCTATTTTACGGCAAAGCTTAATCTATAACCAATAGGTGAATTAAAATGGCAACTTTAAGCACGGCTAATCCTACCATGCTGGACTGGGGAAAATCCCGCGATCCAGATGGTAAGACAGCCAAAATTATTGAAATGCTAGGTCAGACTAACCGAATGTTAGATGACATGGTGATAAAAGAAGGCAACCTTCCAACAGGCGAACAAGTAACCGTTCGAACCGGTTTGGCGGGTGCTTCTTTTAGAGAAATTAACGCGGGTACACCGGCAACTAAGTCCACTAGCGCTCAAGTCACAGAAAACGCAGCTATTTTGGTAGCACGTTCACATGTTGACGAAGACCTAGCGGTTTTGGAGGACGATTTAAACGGCTATAGAATGCAGATGGCGAAAGGTCATTTGCAATCAATGAGCAATACCCAAGGCACTACGCTTATTTACGGAAGCGCGGCAAACCCTGAAGAATACGTAGGTTTCAATAACCGTTACGCGAATTTAACAGCAGATGCTAATAGCGATAATGTAATCGATGCGGGTGGGTCAGGTTCGGACAATATGTCTATTCTTCTGATCAACTGGTCTACCAATGGAATCTATACTTTCTTTCCTAAAGGTTCTGATATTGGTTTAACCCATGAAGACCTTGGGCTAGATGATGTAAACGATGCGGCAGGCAATCCGTTTAGAGTCTACAAAGACTTATTTAAGTGGAAAATGGGCCTAGCGGTGGCTGATTGGCGTGATGGGGTTAGGATTGCGAATATAGACAATTCTGATTTAATCGCATTGTCAGGTACTCAGGCTATCACTGCTGATACGGCTATTCATAAGCTTATGGCTAAGGCTATTGATCACATTCCTGACATTACAAGCGGCAACCCTGCTTTCTATGTTAATAGGACCGTGGCTAGCAATCTTAGAATTGCGGCTTTAGATACGTCTAACGGCGCTGTAACAATCCAGCCGGGGCTTAATCAGTTCGGGAAAACCATTCACACAATGAGCTATCTTGGTGTGCCAGTTCGTCTCATGGACGCGCTGACTATCGCTGAAGCGGCTGTAACATAGGAGAATGATATGTATATTGATGATTTTCTAAAATTAAGTGATGCTCAAGCATTAACAGCCACAGCAGTAGGTACGAATGTTATTGACTTAACCATTGAGCGCTCAGTCGGTAGTGGTGAACCTATGGCGGTATTTTTCTCCGTTGGTGTAGCTGCTGATCAGACCACAGGCGATGAGGACTACACGTTTGACGTAGAATATGCCGCCGCTGCTGATCAATCTACTGGCATTGAGCAATTAGTTGGAAGGAGAATTTTTGAATCAGGCACACCCACAAGCCCAGCACAAGACGCTGACTTGCTGGTAGCAGGGTTCTTATTCTCTATCCCTATTCCCCCAATGACAGCCGGAGAAGTAGAACAATTCTTAGGTGTTAGATACACCTTGGCGGGTACTACTCCAACTATCACAGTTGATGCTTGGGTTGCTCCTTTGAGTATGGGAGACCAGTACACTAGCTACGCGGATAACGTAACTATTGGCTAAATAACAAGCCCTCGAAAGGGGGCTTAATTAGGAGATAAAATGAAAGTCACAGCGACTAAACGCGGATTTATTTACGGGCTTTTGAGAGAGCCGGGTGATAAATTCGAGTGTAAAAGTGATAAAGAATTTAGTAAAAACTGGATGTCTAAAGATGGCTTCGTGCCTGAGAAACTTGATAACTCGAAGGTTGAAACAGGTGAGCAAATCGAAAGACCCGCTTTAGAAATACCCGGTTTAAAAAAACGCAAGCGTCGAACAAAAGCAGAAATGAAAGAAGATGGCTCTAAATAATTACGCGAATCTTAAAACGTCAGTAGCTGAATGGTCTAAACGATCAGACCTAACGGCGTTGCTTGATGATTACCTTGATCTTTGTGAAGTACAGATTTACGAGAACCAGAGTGAACCTTTAAGGATTCGTAGCATGATGCAAAGTTCAACAGGGGCCACTAGCGCGAGCGTTAGAACCCAAGCGTTGCCCACTGGCTATTTAGAATCAAGGCGCTATGACTTTGAAATATCAGGTCAGAGACCCACTATCGACTACGTAACTCCGGCTTCAATGGTCATTAGAGATGGGTCAGGAGTACCCCAAGTTTATACCGTAACGGATCAAATTGAATACGACATTCAACCAGACGCGGTTTATGTTACGAATCTTGATTACTATGCCAAGCTAACAGCTTTGAGTTCATCAAACACAACTAACGACATATTGACCAACCACCCTAATATTTATTTGTACGGGTGCTTAATGGTATTGTATCAATTCACTGAAAACGATCAGCAGTCTATAAAATATCAGAGTCTTTTTTGGCAAGCCATTGCCGCTGCTAATGCTGCTGATAGAGCGGGAAATGCAGGAGTAGCAACGCAAAAGCGTAAGCGTGGACGGAATCCCTAATGCCATTCAATACCGTTCCTTTGCCTTTGGTTGGCGTTACTAATAAGAACCGTAGCCCTCAATCTAATAATCAATTGACTAAAAACTGGTATCCAGAGGTTACGCCTACCGGTGTCTCTGAGTCTGTTTTATTGCCGTGGCTAGGGTCGAAAGCCTTTGGCTCTAGTGGCGGCACGTTGGATAGAGGGCTGCATGTCTTTAATGGGACGCTTTATCATGTAGTTGATCAGACTTTATATAGCGTAAGCGAAGGCGGGGCTTATACGTCAATCGGAACCATTGTAGGTAATAAGAGATGTATTTTTTCTAATTCAATTGTCGGCGCATTGGATGAAATGGTGATCGCGGCGGGAGATGTTTATACTTACGATGGTACGACTTTAACAGATACGGGTATAACCGCCGATTCGGTTACTTACTTAAACTCTAAGTCTATTTACCCCGCCACAGGCCAAGTGTTCTCGGTGACGGGGGCTAGTGGCCCTGCAACCATAACCAGCACTGGAAGCGCTGAGAGCGCCCCTGACGACCTTCGTAGACCTTTTGCCTTTAATCAGTGGGCTTATATGATGGGCGTAGAAACAATAGAGCCATTTTATGATACGGGGGCTACATCTGGCGTACCTTTGAGCCGTATTGATAGCGCTATTATGCAAAAGGGCTTAGGTGGTTTTTATACAGTAGCAAACACTGACCAAGCTTTATATTTTTTAGCAGATGATTCCAACGTGTATAAGATCATGCAAGCCCAGCTAATTAATGTTACACCCCCTTACATCGTAAACGAGATTAGAGGTTTAAATAAGACCGCCGCAACAGCTTTTACTATGGTTTTTAATGGTCAGGATTTTTATATATTAAGATTTGCAAGCGGTCCTTCTTTTGTTTATATAGAACAGATTGACGAATGGGTTAATCTATCAACAGATGTTAATAACGAGCCTTACTTGGCCTCTTCTTATGCGAAAGCTTACGATAAAGATATAGTCGTAGATTTCAGAACGTCGAACACTGTGGAGCTTTCGCCTGATACTTTTGACGAATTAGGCGATGTTATTCAAAGGCAAAGAGTGTTAGCTCCGTTTTCGTCAGTTGATTTAGGCTTAGGTGCTGGTAAGCGCTTAATCATGTCGAAAATATCTTTTTCAGTTCAAACGGGTCAAGGCTTGGTAAGCGGTCAAGGTTCAGAGCCTCAAATCATGGTAGAATACTCTCTTGATGGTGGCGAGACTTTCTCGGAAGAACAATGGATAGAGTTTGGTAAGCTAGGTCAGTTTTTAATCAAAGTAGATTACTGGAAAATGGTAAGCTTTTACGAAATCACTTTTAGAATAACGGTTTCTGATCCTGTTTTTTGCTCATTACATGACGCTTCTATTGATGTGAAGCTGGACGGCTTTTAATGACTACTGAAGTTAACCCAGCGTTAATAAGACCGCCTCAAAAGTGGCTGAACGATCCAGAAATAAGGGGTGAAGTTGAAGCGCTATATTTTTTAATCTTTCAGCTAAGAGAAAGAACAGGCGGCGGGATTGATTTTATTGCTCGCAATAACGAAACAACAACTATTAAACTAACAGCAACGGAAAGAGGCTGGCCAGATACTCAATATAGTACCGATGATTTTCAAGGTGCTTTTTTAGAAACCGTGCAAAACGCAGACTATACGACCATAGGAAACGAGATTATAAAACTTAAAAGTGATGTTAGAATCACTTTAAACCTAACTCCAAACGATAAAGAACGGGTCTATGTGAAGTCAACAGGCAAGGGGTTTAATGCTTTGAGCAACAGAAAAATAGACGGAAAAACGAATATAAGGTTTAATACGCCGTATATAGGACGATGGTTTAGTTACTCATTAGAGCTTGACACTTGGAGTATTTTGTAATGGCGTTTGAAGGGGATAGAACCGAACATGAAAGAACTTTAGAATCTCAAAACGGGCAAATTATTGCTTTGTTAAAAGCTCTTTTACTCGGAATAGAAATAATAGCGGATCAAAACAATTTAATAGACGATGTAGAGGAATAAAAAAATGGCTCACGAAATTCAATATACAAGTGATGTTACTAGCGCTTTAGAAAAAGCAAAGGGGTCTGATAGTAGGCTTAATGTCTCTAGTCGGACGGACGAAAGATCATACTATAATTCCAGAGATGAAAGCGAGGCATTCTCGGCTGTTTGGGATGATGCAAGCTCTGCGGCGGGTGATTTCATTATGTACTGGAAAAACACAAATACTAACGGGATGCACCTAGTTATAGATTCAATCGGTATGAATTCAGCTTTAGCTGCAAGTTTTAAGCTGCATATTGTAACAGGTACAGCGGCGGGAACGACTGTCACTCCTGTTTGTTTAAATCGAGCCACTCCTAAAACAGCGGCGGCAACTGTGATAGAAGCGGCGGGAACGGCTATTACTGGGTTAACTTCAAGCTTAGTCGTAGATCATGCGGGAGTCCCTGCCTTTGGTCATGAAGAATTTAGATTAAACGACCGATTAAGGCTAGGACAAGATGTAGCTTTAGCTATTGAGTACGAACAAGGCACTACGGGAAGGACTTGGGGCGTAATCTTTGGGTATTATGAATGATACCTATTGAGATACAAGGACAGACCAAAGGCGGATCAGCCCTTGCAAGTGTGCATAATCCGAAAATGGAAGAACGGGAAGGGGAGCCGGGTCTACTTGTTTATACCGACGAAGCGGTAGAGTATAACCTAGCCTTTGGGCCAGCCATTAACCCTATTAATGGGCAAGAAATGGCGATAGATGCTTCATTTGGTGGTACACCCATTGGGGTTTATAATGGTGCTGATACTGTTTTATGGACGGCTTCGGCAATTGTGGGCACTAAATTCGATTTTACCGATACCACGCAGCCTAGAACTGGATCGGCAGACGTAGAGAGCGATAAGGCAGCCGCTAATGACGTTATGCAATTTGACAAAGGGTCAAACCAAGACCTATCGGCCCATGTTGCCCTTACTATTTGGATTTATGTTGCCTCTGGTTATATTGCCGGAAATAGCGTTTCAGTATACGGTTATGACACTGGCGGCGCGGTACAAGTTGGCAATAAAGTATTACTGGAAGATTATTTTAATGAGTTAGATTTTGGAGTGTATCAAAACATATCAATACCCTTTACTGATATGGGGCTAGAAACCTCAACAATTGATTCCTTTAGAATAGAGATTGAATCTAAATCTGGGGCGGGTATCGTTTTTTATTTGGATGATATTCAGATTGAAGAAACCGGCGGATCGACAGAGTTTAGAGTGACAGCGCCAGTAGATCAATTATTTCTAATCTCATCATTTAGATTAACTTTTATAGATGCTTACGACACCACGCTGGCATCTAATTCAATGGCTGGTATTGATTATGATCAAATATTGGGTCTAGCGGCCCTAACTAATGGTATATCAATCCAGAGTGTACGTAAAAACCAAGTAACTTTTTCATTAACAATCAGAACGATAGGCGACATTATCAAAGCCGGTGCTGATCTTTTAAACCCCATGTCTCAAAGCGGTAACACTTTCATATCAATAGATATTAAGTTTCCAGAGCCCGTTCTACTTGATCCCAGAAGCAGCGATATGATCTCAGTCGTAATCAATGACGATTTAACAGGGCTTATAAGCTTTACCGCTATTGGTATAGGACGGAGCAGAGCGCTATGAGCAGAACCCCAGCCGCATTAGCAAGCGGTACATTATCGGTAGGATCTAATATTATCTACACAGCGCCGACGACAATTACAAGCGCCGTAGCCACTAGCTTTGTATTAACAAATACTGACGATGAGATTAAAACGTGTGATATTTTTATTAACCGAGGGACTAGCCGTTTATTTGATCAAGTAAAAATACCGCCTAGCTTGTCCGTAAAAGTTAACTTAATGACAAACGTAGCTTTTAACTCTGGCGATATACTGACAGTAACAGCAGATAAGGCGAATATTAACTTTGACTTATCGGGCTGGGTTGTCACAGAAGACGATTGAAAGTAGTTAAGAAACATAATAACATTAAAAAGCGGACACCTTGAGTACAACCGTTTAACAATAGAGGTTACAAAATGGGTGTTTTTAGCGGCGTTGTTAGTGGTATAAAAGGTGCTATTGGAGGATTCACAGGTTCTAGCCAAGCTGGCGCGGCCAGACAAGGCGGAAAAGCCTTAGCTGACTCTTCAATTCTTGGCGGTAGAATACGCTCGGACGCAGCTCTGGGCTCAGCAGATACCAGAGCAAGAACAATTATACAAGGCAGTGATGCTTTTGACGCTAGAAGTCGAGAAGGGCTGGCGTTACTTAGAGAGCAGCTTGACCCCTTTGCGAGCGCTTTTGGTCAAGAGCAAATAGCAGGATTGACCGGATTAGCCACAGACCCAACTCAACAACTAGATTTCTTGCAGGGAAACCCCTTATTTGCGGCGCTTAGAGACCAAGCGCGAGAAGCTACGTTTAACACGCAAAGCGCGGCGGGTGACCTCGGTGGTATCAATACCGATGCAATCTTACAGAATAGATTCTTGACCCTTGGAAACGACTTAATAAACCAGCAAATTAATAGGCAACTTCCGTTATTGCAGGGCGCTCAAAGTGCGGCGGGAACGATTGGCACAGGATCGGCGGATATATTCCAGAGGATCGCTCAAAATAGAGCATCCGCTCTAGCAGACGCGGGGGGCGCTAGAGCCTTGGGCGTTCAGCAAAGCGCTGAAGCAAGGGCGCAAGCTGATTTGGATGCAGCCCAAGCTAGAACTACTGGGGCCATAGGTGCAGCTAACGCAAGTGCGGCGGGTGCGCAAAACGTAGTAGATACTGGCTTTCAATTAGCTGGCTTGTTAGGCTTTTCGGATGAAAGATTTAAAACCAATATTCAGAAAATTGGCGAGAAAGGCGGCGTTAATGTTTATACATGGGACTGGAATGATAAAGCTGAAAGTGCTGGCTTGAAGGGCCGAGGTGTGGGACATATTGCCCAACAGGTCGAAAAAATCTATCCTGAGTTGGTTCATGTAATGCCAAACGGATACTTAGCGATAGACTACGGTACTAAAAACACAGTGAGGCTTCAATAATGGCAATAGATACAAGTGCTTTGCTACGCGGAATAGTACCAAACATAGCGCAATCAGCTTCAACAGCTTTTGACTTAGGAGCTGCTATAAGAAACGCGCCGCTACTTCAAGAGCAAAGGGAGCAGCAAATTGCAGCTAATGAGCAAGCGGCACAGGCAGCGGAATTAGAGCAGGGCCAGAATGAGGCATTAGTCGCTTTTCAGCTATTTGGCGATACCCCTATCACTATTGAAAACTTTGATCAGGCGGTTAGTTTAGCCAGTGCCCAAGGTTTACAGTTTGACGACAGAGAGCGGATTGCTACGCCTGAAAATATTAGAGCTTTTAACCAAGTGATTCAAGCGGGTGGACGGACGGCAAACGTAAGTAGCAGACCTATAGGCACTAAAAAAGCATTTGAGGGTGATTTTACCTTTAGAGATGAAGGTGGAAATATTTTCTCACAGCAAACCTTTGTAGACCCTGAAACGCAAGAAGTACAAGCGACCTTGACCGATATAACAGGGCAAGGTAGGCAGCCTGTAGGCCAATTATCAGCAATAAATAGAGCAGCCGAAACAGCACAACAGAAAAGAAACCTAGACGCACAGACTAAAATTAATACTGAACAGAAGATTGTTGATATTAAAAACTCTGGCGCTATTGCTACTGATATTGAGAAAAGTCTAAATAAAGAACGCCAAGTTTTAGCCTCGGGCTTTAGATCGGGCGCTAATACCGCTAGGCGCTCAAGGTCAAACTTGCTAAGAACCAAGCGCGCCCTAGAAGCCGTGAGAACTGGCCGCCTAGCTGCTGGAAGAAGCTTGCTAGGTAGTTTTGTACCGGGCATTAAAGATGCCTCAGCAGAAGAATTTGAAGCGCTAGCGACTCAATTCGCGTTAGATGAACTGTCCAAACAATCAGGCACTAAAACAGATTTCGACTTCCAGAAAGCCGCTGAAACTCAAGCAAGGCTAGGCAACACTAAAGAGGCTAACAGGGCGATTATTAATATTGCATTAGATAGACTGGATGAGATCGAAGATGAAGAAAGGCAATTTAAAACATTTGTTAAAGGAGGCGGCAATGCTGAAGATTTCCAATTTGCTCCCGTTCCTTTGGAATTTGTCGCTTTAATGCGAGCCAATAAAGATAATGAGCAAATGAAAAAAGACTTTAAAGCTAAATATGGATTCTTACCCACGGGCATCTAATGGCTAATTTATTTGATGATTTGACAGTAGAGGAAGCAGTTGATCGACTTGCTGAGCAGCCCGGTAATACTGAGGTTGTAGATAATGCTATTGCGGCGAATGAGAATACATTTGATTTACTGGAAAGAGAGATACAAAGTTTATCCATTCCTGAAGCTGCTGCGATTTCAGTAGGCAAAGGCTTTGTTAAAGGCATTAGAGGCGTAGAAAACTTATTTAACTTGGCTACTGGTAGTGATACTGATCTTTTGACCAGTGGTTTTCCAGAGCCTCAGCTTGAGGCTGAGCAAGCTTTGCAAGAAGAGTTTCCTATCACTTCAACTTTGGGAGAAATAGCGGGAGAGGTGGCATTAACAGCCCCTTTAGGCTTTGGTGTTGGCGGTGCAACTTTAAAAGCTGCTCAATTAGCAAAAGCTGGGAAAACCGCGACTAGATTTGCCCCTGTATTAGCTCAAGGTGTAACTGAGGGCGCTATCATAGGTGCGGCTGAAGATGAAGCCGGATTAGGTGGCGCAATTGGCGGCACTGCCGCTGTAACTGCTGAGGCTTTATTGCCCCCTATTGCAAGACGTTTAAAGAGGTTTTTTGGTAGAGCTAAGCCATTAAATGAACTAGTAGAAATTGTTGACGGTAAAGTGTCTGCGACAACTGAAACAAAAGAGGTTTTAGGTGAGTTAGATTTAAACTTTGATGATCTAGCCAAAGAAGCTCAGGATGAACTATTAAACCCACAGCAAGCAGCGGTAAAAGGTGCTTTCCAAGCTGAGGGTATTGAGCCAGCATCAAGAACAAGAATAAGACCCAACGTGGCAGACATTCAGCGAGAAGGGTTTTTGCTCAGACAAACCGACAGCGATGCAGCCAACGAGTTTAGAGAGCGCGTGGTGGCTGAGAACGAAGCTATTAAGGATCGTTTTTCAGAGATAGCAGGAGAGCTAGGCGTAACAGGTGAAGAGGGAGCCGACAAGTTAAAATCCGCTCTTTTCGGCGTTCAATCAAGCTTAAGAAGCACTAGAAACCAAGCTTATCAAAATTTAGCAGATGTTGCCCAGAGTAATCCAGAGTTGATTAATAAGATTCCTATAAATAAAGATAGGATTGTAGAGGGAGTCAGGGAAGCTTCGGAGTTTGGGGTTGATCCAGCTACAGAATCAGCGGTACTACGCGCTTTTGAAGATTTTGGATTGGTAGAGAAAAGCCAAAGAACAGGCGGCTTTAATTTAATCACCGGAGAGGGTGATGTCGAGCAGCTTTCTCTAGCAAATCTAAATAGATTTAGAAAGCGCATTAACAACACTTTCGACATAACAAACCCAAAAGAGGCGCTAGCAAGAAAGTCAGTTATTCGAGCCATTGATGATGTAGAGCTTGAGATTGTTGAGGCGTTTGACGATTCAGGTCTTGATACACCTAAATTGATACAGGAAGCGGCTAAACGGGCAAGACAGTCTGTTATTGATGAGAAAGCAGTATTTAATGAGGGGGACTTGATCGAGTCTTTAATAGCCCCTAAACGCGCTGGGCTAAATGCTAAGCAGGCTCCTTTAGTCGCATCCTCAAAAGTTTATGACAAAATTGTTACCTCAGCTACTCCCGAGGAAAGTGTACGTAAATTAGTGCAAACGCTTAGAAATGACGGCACAGAAGAAAGCCTAGAGGCGTTAGGTAACTTACAAGCAAGCACTATGCTAGATTTATTAGATTCAGCGGTACAGCCAAGTAGAAAGCTAGTTGATGCCAGCGGGACTAAAGTAGATGTTTTTAGCGGAGCTCGATTAAACAATAGAATTAAAAAAATTGGTGAGAATAAAATAAATACCATTTTTAGTAATAACAAAGAAGCTTTATTAAGTTTAAAACGATTGAGAAAAATAGCAGATTCAACTATTACACCGGAAGAGGCCATACAAAAAGGCAGCTTGCCGCCCTCTGTTTTAAATCAGGCTTTTGACTCAATAGCAAAACTCAAAGGAGTGCCAGTTGTTGATACGCTTGGCGGAGGAGCACAATCAGCCCAAGCAGCGTTAGCAGCTAAAAAGCTTAAAAGCTCTGGGCCGACAGCAGATGATTTAATCGATTTTGTTATATTAGAGGACTCGCCAAATTTAAAAAAATTGCTCACTCAAGCGGGTAGAATTTCATCAACTTTAACACCCTCAGTAGCAGCGGTTACCGCTGCTGACAAATCTACAGAGAGGCAATAATGGCCGCATAT
>NVSP01000213.1 GCA_002732755.1 Phycisphaera sp. | reverse complement strand
AACCGAGCCGGGAGCGCCAGCGCCCAGGGCAACATGCACCTTGGTCGCTGGCGCTCCCGGCTCGGTTTTGATGCCATACTCTCTTGGATGGGTGAGATGCTCTGACCCATGAGACTTGCAAGGATTCTCGATGCGTCACGCRATGATCATGGCAGGCGGCTCGGGCACCAGGCTCTGGCCCGTCAGCAGGGACGGCCAACCCAAGCAGCTCATCGAGTTCATACCCGATGGGTCCGGTCACAACCGTTCGCTGCTGGCGATCGCTGCSGCTCGGCTCGAAGGGCTTGTCGATGCGGACAACCGTTTCATCTGCACGGGCGAACGCTACCGCGAGCAGATCCGCGAGGTCTTGCCACAGTTTRGCGATGCGCAGATTCTKGGWGARCCAKCGCCSCGCGACACCGTCAACGCCGTCGGGTTCACCGCTGCGGTCTTGGCAAAGCAGGACCCCGATGCGATCTTTGCGGTCTTAACCGCGGACCACCTGATCCAGCCGAACGATGTCTTTCAGGCACGCTTGCGCCTCGGCTATGAGCTTGTCGAAGAAGACCCGACGCGGCTGGTCACGTTCTCGATCAAGCCGACCTACCCGGCGACGGGCTTTGGCTATGTCGAACGCGGCGCACCGATCGACACGCTGGAKTCGTGCAAAGCCAACGGCACGCAACTCGCCTTTGCGGTGTCCAAGTTTGTCGAGAAGCCGCAGTTGCACATGGCGCAGGCGTATGTCGAGAGCGGGATGTTCGGCTGGAACTCGGGCATGTTCATCTTCAAAGCGCAGACAGTTCTCGAATGTCTCGAACGCTTTGCGCCGGAGTCGTACGCGGGTTTGATGCAGATCCAAGCCGCGTGGGGCACGCCGGATCAGGACACGGTGCTCGGCGAGGTCTACCCGACGCTGCCCAAAACGAGCGTTGACTACGCGATCATGGAACCGGCGGCCCGCGACACAAAGGTCAAGGTCTGCATGGTCGAGATGGATGTGAAATGGCTCGATGTCGGAAGCTGGCCCAGCTTCTTTGAGACACTCAAAGCCGACCATGCCGGCAACCGATCGACGGGCGAAGGGGCCGCGGAGTTTGAGAGCTGCAAGAACGCGAGTGTGTTTAATTCTGAGACAAACCACACCGTGGCGCTTGTCGGCTGCGAGGGGATGGTSGTYGTCCACACGCCAGAGGCGACGCTGGTSATGCCCGCGGACAAGGCTCAGGAWCTCAAAKCRCTCTGGGAGAAGCTGCCCGCGGATCGGCGRTARGSCRAGCGGGCGGSYRCTTGGCCGGATACCCTTTGGTATCAGATACTTAGCKRTCGATCTTGGGGACAAACGCACGGGGCTTGCCCTTGGCAACAGCGCGACMGCSATCGTCACGCCGATCGGGATGATCGATGTCCAGATCGGCCACGGCCAGGGAGCCGCTCTGCTTGAAGCCATCGCACGGACTGTCGATGAGCAACTCGGCGAAGACTCAAGGCGGGAGCCGGGCGAACTGGTGATGGGTATGCCCCTGAATATGGACGGCTCAGAAGGCCCGCAGGCCAAGGCTGTCCGCGCCTTTGGCGATCGGCTGGCGCAAAGAACAGGCAGGACGATCCACCTGCAGGACGAACGCCTGACCAGCGTCGAGGCGGACTGGCGGATGGCGGGCTCGGGCATGACACACAAGCAGAAAAAAGCCAAACGCGATGCCCTAGCAGCGGCGGCGACCCTGCGGGACTTTCTTGAAGCACGAGGTGTCCGCCCCGAAGAAGACGCCGAGGAAGCCCCCTCAAAGAGCACCGGCTGGAGATGATTCCATTGTCAGGGAACCCCGGCGGCGCGCAGATGGTACAACATAGAGTTCAGCTCACACATCACAGGAGGTGCCGCGTGGTGCGATGGATCGCCAGACTCTTTGTAGCCGCCTTGATTACTCTCGCAGGCCCCGCGTGCGCGCAAGAAAACATGGGTGGGTTCGATTCGCTTGATGCGCTGCTCGATGCGCTCGAGCAAGCCGACACCGACATCGAGAAACTCAGCGCCAAGCTGATCTACGAACGCGAGTATGCGCTGGCGGGCGATACGCAGGAACGCACCGGCACGGTCGCGTTTCTAAATATCCCAACCGACGAGGGCGAGAACACGCGCAAGTTTGCGGTGGTCTTTGAGACCACGATCATCGGCGACCGGCGCGAGCCCGACGGTAGAACGTTCGTCTTCGACGGCAGGTGGCTGACCGAACGCATCCCCACCGAGCAACTCGTGCTGCGGCGCGAGGTCGCGCCGCCCGGCTCCAAGTTCGACCCGCTCAAAATCGGCGAAGGCCCATTGCCCCTGCCCCTTGGACAAAAAAAGGCGGACATCCTTGCCAACTACGACGCACGACTCGCGATCGCATCAGAAGGCATCGAGCATCGCGAAGAAGACCTGGTCCCGTTCACCAAGGGTTGTGCGCAGTTGGTGCTGGTGCCGAACGCAAAACGGTTTGAGGACGATCAGTTCGACGAGATCCGGCTGTGGTACAAAAAAACAGACGCGGCCCTCCTGCCGTGGATGACGATGACACTCAACAAAACGGGCGACGAGGTGATCGTTCTGCTGTTAGATGTCAAGCTCAACGACGAAGCGCAGATCGACATGGAGTCGTTCGACAGCGAGGTGCCCGAGGGGTGGGATGTTGACATCGAACGGTACCGCGGCGCGATGGGGCCGATGGGTGATGCGATCGCGCCCGTCTTGGCGCACTTGGTCGACCAGCCGGAGATGCGAGCCACCGGTCAGTCAGAGCAAGAGTTTACGATTCCAAACGCGGTGAAAAACATAATCAATGCGCCGTACACCACCGAGGACGATGCCAAGGATCTGCGCATCTTTCACGGCTACTGGACCGAGGATGACCTCGACACGCCAGCACGCCGGGCGCTTGCGATGCTTATCCGGGGCGATGTTGACCACGAGGTCTTTGAGAACGAAACTGTTCCAGGTGATATCCGGGCCGAGGCGGCGGTTCGCCGGGGCAAGCCCGAGCTGGCCCTCACGCTGACCGAGGGCGACGACTCGCTCCGCGCGATCCATTTGCGCACATGGGCGCTCTCAGACTTGGCCAGGCACGACGACGCGGCAACCGAATCGCAAAGAGCTATAGAAAAAATGCTCACCGAGCGCATCGACAGCGCCTCAGAACTGACCAGCGGCGTGCTGACGCTCATCGAACGCGCGAGGCTTGTCGGCCCCGAGCGAGCCGACGGCACGGACTTTCGCACGCTGATGGACCTGCTCACTAGAGCGAGCGGCGAACTCGATCGGCTGTACTGGCCCGCAACACTCGCCGAGGCGCAGCTGCTGTATGACAAGGATGAGCGGGCGTCGGCGAGTCAAGCCGCGATGTCGGTCCTGAAACTCAACCCGCAGTGCGCAGAAGCGTGGCACCTGCTTGGCATGCTCGCGGTGGACTCGTTCGACTTTGACCGGGCGCAAGATATTTCAGATCGCCTTGATAAACTTGAAATGACGCGGGATCCGCCTTGGATCGACCCGATCGCCGGGCGATTGCCACACTCAACACTCGGCGCGCTCGTCTTGGCCAAGGCGCGCATCCGTCAGGGCGACTCGGACGCTGCGGTGCGCATCATCGAAGAAGCCATCGTTGGTAACTCCACGAACCGTGATCTGTTTGCGATGCTCATCGCTGCCGAGGCTTCGGGGTTTGATTTCGATCGCGCCAAGGTGCTACTCAACGAACTCGATTTAATCAGCCCCGGAACGGAGAAGGGGTATCTGCTTGCGGGCTGGGCGCTCTCGGAGCGTCGGCAATACGCAGAGAGCGCCGAGATGCTGGAAGAAGCGATGCGACGCGCGCCAAACCTGCCAGAGTCCGCGATCCTGCTCGGGCTTTTGGAACTGCAATCGGGCCGAGACCTCAACGCGCTGACGGCGCTGCGCCGCGTCGCCGAGCTTGATCCGTTCAACGCCCGCGCTGCCAACAGCCTCAAACTCCTCGAAGAGATCGTGGGCTATGAAACCTACGAGAGCGAACACTTTATCGTGCGGTACAAGCCAGGAATCGACGAGATCCTGGCCCGGGAAATGACCGGACCTTTGGAGCTTGCACACACACGGATCACCGGCAAAGCCAACGGCGGGATCGACCATGTCCCTTCGCAAAAAACCGTGATCGAGATGATGCCCAACCATGCGTGGTTTGCGGTGCGGATCGCGGGCATGCCACAGATTCATACGATCGCCGCCTCGACCGGGCCGGTGATCGCAATGGAGGTCCCCCGCGCCGGCCCCGGGCACAAGGTCGGCTACTACGACTGGCGGCGGGTGATCGCGCACGAGTATGTTCACACTGTTACACTCAGCAGAACAAAGAACAGGCTCCCCCACTGGTTCACCGAGGCCGCTGCCCAGTACCTCGAAGATGCGCCGCGCGATGAGCAGACATGCCGACTGCTGGCGCTCAAGCTCGAAACCGATGGCCTCTTCGCGATGGACGAGATCAACATCAAGTTCACCCGCCCGAAACTAAAGACCGACCGGGCGCAGGCGTACGCGCAGGGGCACTGGATGTACGAATACATGATCGAACGGTTCGGCGATGAGGCCCCGCTTCGGCTGATGGACGCGTACGCCGAGGGGCGCACCGAGGCCGAGGCCATGCCAAGCGAACTCGGCGTGACGAGCGAACAGTTTTTGGAAGATTTCAAGGAATGGGCACAAACAGAAGCAGAGACATGGGGCGTGCTCCGTTCGGACAAAGATGCAAGAGCCATTGAAACAGCGATCAAACTTCTGATGTCAACCGGCGGATGGACCACCACGGACGAGACCGCCGAGTCTCTCAAAGAATGGGCCGAAGCGGTCCCGGTCGCCGAGGAGCCCCACCGCTTGTTGGCGAGGTACTACCTTGCGCAAGACGATGCAGAATCGCAGGCCAAGGCGATCGTGCATCTGGAGTTTCTCGATGCCCGCGCAAGCTACACACCCGCATACGCGGCGGCCCTTGCCAAGCGCTACGCAGAATCCGGTGAGA
>NVSP01000212.1 GCA_002732755.1 Phycisphaera sp. | reverse complement strand
GGGTGTGATCCACCGCGACCTGAAGCCGGATAACGTGATGGTCGGCGAGTTTGGCGAGGTGCTGGTCGAACGAGTCGCCGCGATCTATCCCGAAGATCACCCCCGCGTCTTTCAATCTCGGTTTGATTTGGCCAAGGCATACCTCGGCGCCGAGCGTCTTGCTGATGCCGAGGCGTTGCTCCTGCTCACACACCCGCACGCCAGCCCACGATGGCAAGCCGCGATCGAGAAGCGTTTGGTCACGCTGTACGAGCAGCTCAACAAACCTAACGAGGCCGCTCAATGGCGAAAGGAGTCAACCCCTGAGACAGCAGCGGCTACCAAGTGACCTCTTCCCAAACCGGGTCAACGGACTCTATGATTGTGACAACGCCGCGGCTCCTCCTGACACACAGCCGGACCTACAACAAACCTAAATTGTCGCGCACTACCCGTGAAAGTTATCTGTGCAATCGGGGTGACAGGACACCAGTTGAATTTTTTTGCGGTGCAGGTCAGCCTCTGGCGTCTGGAAACATTGATTCTGCGTTCACTATGAACTCAGCCCGCCTGTTACGGGTTACATACCGGACCATTTGCGCCTTGGTTGAACGCGGCGATCCATGCTGTGAAGTCTGTGGGCGAAACCGTGCCGTCTTGGTTTGTATCGGCACGGAGATCGTTGGTGTTGAAGTTAGCGATCCACGCGGTGAAGTCGGTCGGGGTGACGAAGCCGTCTTCGTTCTGGTCAGCGCAGAGCCTGCTTGGCGCTGCTGCAGTCCAGAAACCACCGGTCAGTTCATATGTTGCGCCTGCGAGCGGTGTACCGACGTCGGCTTGACCAATCGTGCCGGAGAGTTCGTACGTTGCGCCAGCGATGGTCCCTCCGCCGCCGTCGATGGTGTGGGATGTGATTTCGTAGGGTTGGGCGTTGGCGGTTGTCGCAAGGCATGCGACCGCGAGCGCGCAAATCGGGTATTTCATCTGTGTCCTCCAGAAGGCGATGGGACCGAACAAGTCTCGCGATACGTCGGCGGAATTGGTCCTCTCTTTCCAAACGCCATCTAGGCAACCAAGGGGACACGGGTGCTCGGGATTTCTTTTGAATACCGGATATCGGGCCACCACGGAAGATTGACTGCATCAATTGCATCGGCGTGCACGCCATCCAAGGTACACTYGTGGCRNTGGRWACSMCGGACCATCMTGACGAASCGNNNCCAAATMARCCSGGCACMGCAGCCGGGTCGTTCGAAGTTCAGGCMTTGTTCGATGAACTCCATGTCGAGCTCCGCAATCTTGCGGGCATTGTGTTTGCCGACCAGGGCAAGGTCCACACGCTCCAGCCAACGGCCCTGGTCAACGAGATCTGGCTCAAACTCTCCGGCAGCGTTGGCAAGGTTCAGGACCGCGCCCACTTCTTCGCGCTGGCGGCCAAGGCGATGCGTCAGGTCTTGACCGATCATGCCCGGCGAGCCAAACGAGAAAAACGMGGCRGCAACGCRTTTCGCCTGACCTTCTCTGACAAYCAATTCATGGCGACCGGCGAAGAAATCGATCTAATCACATTCAACGATGCTCTCGAGCACCTCAGTACGCTGAATGAACGCCACGCCAAGGTCGCCGAGCTTCGGCTGCTGGGTTCGCTTTCGGTGCAAGAGATCGCCGAACTTCTTGAGATCAACGAACGCACGGTCAARCGCGACTGGCAGGCKGCGCGGCTCTGGCTCCTCGGTGAGTTGTACCCGTCATGACACCAGAGCAGTACGCGCTGATGCATGAGATCGTCGAGGATCTCCAAGATCACGGGTCCGCCGACCGCAACGACATCATTGATGCGAGATGCAAGGGGGACACAGAACTCAAGTCGGCGGTCATCAAACTGCTGGCGGTCCAAGACCGCAACACGATCGCCGGGATGATGAGCGACGATGTGATAGCCGATGCGCGTCGGCACAAAGAAGCGATCCTTGACAACCCCCGCGCCGAGCCCGCGACCGACGATGCCGCGCTCGACAACATCGGTTCCTACAAAGTCATCCGCGAGATCGGGCGTGGCGGGATGGGCGTTGTGTACGAGTGCGAACAAAGCTCGCCGCGCCGGCGCGTAGCGGTCAAGGTGGTCGACACGATCCGGTATGCAGCCGAACTCGAAAARCGCCTRCAAACCGAGGCWCAGATACAGGGGCGACTCCAGCAYCCGGGTATCGCGCAGGTCTTTGACGCGGGCGTGGCAACSATGGGCCGATCGCGCCGGCCTTATTTCGTGATGGAACTCATCGACGGCCGCCCGCTGCACGCGTTTGCAGATGAACACGGGCTGTCGCACAAGCWGAAGCTCGAACTCATCGCCAAAGTCGCCGACGGCATGTCGCACGCGCATGAACGAAGTGTTGTCCATCGCGATCTCAAGCCTGAGAACATCCTCGTCACAGCTTCGGGCCAGCCCAAGATCCTGGACTTTGGCATCGCCCGCTTTGTCGGTGATGCCACGCTTGCTGCGACAGCCATGACGCGCGAAGGGCAAATCCTCGGCACGCTCGCCTACATGGCGCCAGAGCAACTCGCAGGAAACCCGGACACAATCGGGCCTGCGGCGGATGTGTACGCACTCGGTGCGATCGCATTTGAGTTGCTCATCGGTCACCCGCCKCTRCAACTGWCKGGCATGTCGCTCTCGTCGGCGTTTCGYTCGATCGARATGGAAGAACCRCCMMGGCTWCGKRSMTTGGAYCGCGGCATCGAYTCGGACATCGACACYATCGTGACYAARTGCCTGAGCCGCGAAATYGATCGRCGATACKCCAACGCCGGTGAACTCRCCGAMGACATCCGSCGSTACCTTGCCRAYGARCCGATCAAGGCCCGCCCGCCTTCATCKWTRTAYAGRGYTTCRAWGTTYACAAARCGCAACCGMGCGATCGTCGGSGGRACTGYTGCGACMATYGTTGTGCTGACCGGCGGCATCATTCTCGCATCATACTTCGCTATCGCTGAAAAACACCAGCGAGAACTCGCCGAGCAACGCGAAACACAAGCCCGGCACAACAATGTCAAAGCAATGCGCGGTCTGTTCGCTGCTGCACAGCTCTTTACCGAACGCGATGAGCCGTGGGACGCGATTCTTCAACTCAACTCGRTCGAYGARCARGAACGAGGGTGGGARTGGAACCACMTCKCGCTRCGYGCGCCYTGGCTCATTSAMGAGGTGCCGTAYAGCCGKGGCAATGCWYCCGMGTCACTSRTRACATCTCGRTTYATCAACRACCRYGAATTRTTCCAGTTCACATCAAACGGCTACACMGGYGTGTACGACCTRCTGACCGATTCTCGCCGRCARATCCAGACGCAAACGSCGGAACCGATCCGCACCAAGATCCGTATCCAATGGCCCCATGCACCAGAAAACATGTTTGCGATGCGCACCATTGATGACCATCTCGGTATTCTGGATACCGTGAGCGGTGCGTATCGGGAAGTTACGCACCTGCCATCCGTAAATTCTGAATTCTCGCGCGATCAATTCAACCATGATGCTTCTATGATTGCATCCTATTCCTACAACAACGATCACCTCACGGTCCGCCGGAACAACGAGGAAGTATTTCACCTTGATACAGGGCTTGCTGTTACGACTGGCATGCAATGGACACAGGTTCAGTTCCTGCGGGACAAACCATATCTAGTGCTCGCGCGATGGCGCGATCTTGTCTACATCGTCGATACACGATCCTGGCAGGTTGTCAGCTCCGGCCCCGCGTACGGCCACTTTGGGATCGGTGCCGATGAAACTGAAATCTTGACAGCTACCTCGGATGGTATCAGAGTCATGTCGATCCCATCTCTGGAATATATCCGTACGATCGGGGGTGAGTTCGGGTTTGCCGAACAGGTGACCGTTTTCGCCGATGGCAGTCGCGTCGCGGCGATCAATCGCGTCGACGAAATGATCCGTGTCTTTGATATTCAATCCGGCARTCGTATCTTTGAAGCATCGATTGGCAAATCTTCGTTGCAAMRRGTCCCGTTCATGTCRCCCGACGGCCGATTGATTCGCACCGAATCACCCGACACCGCGTTGCCGTGGATCATYGACCTCGACGAACCSGAGCAGCCKGACATCACCACGCTGGTYGGTCACGAWTCRTGGATCTAYCARCTCGCMATCTCTCCCGATGGAAGCCTGCTCGCCAGCGGAGCGCCCGAGGGCAACATCATTCTCTGGGATCTCGAAAACGGCACCCCGMTCGCGCGTTTCCAACACGGGCGCAACCTCGGACACAACATGGACATGCCGYTGRTCTTTTCAYCMGATGGATCGGAGCTTGTGTACGCCGATCTCAATCCRGAATCCGGRAAGCGRGGCCTGACGCGCATCRAGCTCGATACCGGCCRGCGTTCATGGACAGARYACGCRARYCGCAAYGRYGTCATMGACGCCGTCGCCGCGATGGTTCCYATCGGGACATCCAAGCGGCTYTACCATCACACKGCMGTCTTTRRMGAYGGSCGGATTCTTCAGAGCTCGGCMCTTCGAATAGGCAAARSCCTTGTGAAGATCCGCARACCCGGYGARMWAGGTGAAGTGCTTCCCAATTTCGCTGSCGGYCGCGCAGACACGGGKGTCGCCATCAATCCCAACGGCAGCACCTACGCCACGGGCGAGTACATCGTTCTCACCATCCGCGACCAAGAAACATCTGAGATTCTGCATGAAATCAAAGATGGCATATCYGACATCACATGGGGTGTCTGCTATTCCAACGATGGCACCCGGCTGGCGCTTGGCACCGAAGAYGGGCGGGTCATCGTCTACGACGCCGAGTTCTTCGAGAAACTCTGCGACATCCATTTGCCGCTGCACAAACCAGATGCAGACCGCAACTACATCTTTACGATGGCTTGGACACCCGACGACTTGCGCCTCGTGACATGCACAAGCAACTCAATCCGTATTCTCGAATCCCAGCGCCCGATCCATCGCGAGCACATCGTGGCGCAATGGAATGCCAGACTCGATACCGCTCGTGCAG
>NVSP01000211.1 GCA_002732755.1 Phycisphaera sp. | reverse complement strand
CTCGGCTGGCAGGTCGAGCGCGCGCTGGAAGAGCTCGTGCATCCGCCCGCCGCTGCTGCTATTCATCAGCTTCACCTGCCGAACTGAGCACCGACCGCAGGTACGCCTTGGCAAACCGCCAGTCCGTTTCTGCTGTGCGTTCTGAGATGTCCAAAATCTCCGCCGCCTGCGCCGCCGTCAGCCCCGCAAAGAACCGCAGCAAGACCAACTTGTGCGATCGCTCGTGTTCCTTCTCTAGCTTGGCCAGTGATTCATCCAGCGCGAGCATGTCCTCGGCGGGTGCTTCGATCGGGATCGCAAGGTTGTCCGCCGAGACCTTCGCTCGGCCGCCACCTTTCTTGAGCGTTGCTTTGTGCCGGGCCTGTTCGACAAGGATGTCGCGCATCGCGCGGGCCGCGGCAAAGAAGAAGTGCCCCCGATTCTCGAAGCTCTCCTCGTTGCCGCCCACGACGCGGATGTACGCCTCGTGAACGAGCGCTGTCGGCTGGAGCGTCTGCCCCGGCGGGATCTTGCCCATCCGCGACTGGGCCACCGCACGAAGCTCGGCGTACACCAGCGGCAACARCTCCGAAGCCGCCCGSGARTCGCCCCCGGCTGCCGACTGGAGCAGCATCGTGATCTGGTTTTGATCGGGTGATGACATATTCACCACATTTTACCACACATCGCTTCGGGTTGCGACCCTGGATCTCGGCTTATGGGTGTCGGCGGAGGTCGCCGGCAGAAACAAGCACCTGACAACGGAGAATGCCATGTATTACCAGARCACCAGAACCATCAAGACCACCCTGTCGGCCGCCCTCATCCTTGCCGCGGGGTCGATCGCCGGGGTCGCAACCGCCCAGGTGGACGGCTCCATCATCCAGCCGCAGGCAGCCTCGACGTCCTACAACGCCGCAACTACCCCCGGGCAGCCCGAAAACACCATCGATCAGTCGGGCCTGAGCGCCACCTACACCAGCGGCACGACTGATTTCGATTCTTTCGTCCCAGCTATCGCGCATAACAACGTGAGCACGGATCTGCTTCTCTGCAACAGCAACGGGCAGAACTCGCCCAACGGCATCGTGGACCTGGGCGGGACGATCACGCTGGACTTGGGATCCGCCCTCGCCGTCGATGCGCTGGCCATGTGGAGCACGATCTTTTCCGGCGAAGCGATCAACATGTTCGATCTGTACGCAGACACCGATAACGACTTCACCAACGGCACGACCGCCTTGCTCGGCTCGTTCTCGCCCGCCGCGACAGATACTGGCCAATCGTTTGTGTTCCCGCTTGTCACGACCCGCTTCGTCCACATCGTGGTCACCGGGCACGGCGGGGGCGATTTTCTGCGGCTTAGCGAGATCGCCTTCCGCTACGCCGCCGAGCTCGTATCGAACACCACGCAGGGCACACAGCACCTGACGCTTCAGGACGCGCTGGACAACGCCATCTCCGGCGACGCGATCACGATCGACGCCGGCACGCTCTTCGAGGACAACATCGTCTTCCCGACCGGCCTCGATGTCACCATCACCGGCGCCGGCATGGACCAGACCTTCATCGACGGCGGAAACGACGACAACGATCTTGTCTTTAACTTCATCGGCGATTCGAATCAGACTGCGGCGACTGTCATCCAGAATCTCTCAATTACAAATGTCGGGGTGGGCGGTGCGATGCGGATCCGAGAAGGGGCAACACCAACGATCCGGTCCGTGCGGTTCCTGAACTGCTCTGGAGCATCGGCGTTGGACGTCGTGGATTCGGCCTTGATCGATCGCTGTGTGTTTACCGGCACTACGAATACGTTTGCGACCGTGTTCGCGGACGCGGGATCGGCGACATTTTTGCAATGCCTCATCGCCGACAACTCGACCATCGTTGGTGTGCAAGCGACGGGGTCTTCCCAGCTGATGATTGTCAACAGCACGATTCGCGACGCAACCTTTGAGAGCTTGAAGGTGAACTCAGGGGCGCAGGTGACCGTAACGAATAGTGTCCTTCAGACCGTCGTCGTTGAAGGTGCCTTTAGCCCCTCGCATTCCCTGTACGCCGGCGCTCCTGCGGGCAACGGTAACATCGACGGCTCGCCGACATTCGTTGATGCGGCCAACGGTGACTACCGCCTCGCGCCGAGCTCGCTCGGCATCGACGCGGCGGACTACGACGCATACATCACCGCCGCCGGCGGGGCGTTCGACCTCTCAGGCGCCTGGCGACGCATCGACGGCGCACCTGCCGATACTGGTGTCGGCGCGTTCACCTACCTCGACATCGGTGCGTACGAGACCGAAACGCTCGTCGCCGACTGCAACAACAACGGCATCGAGGACTCGGTCGATCTCGCCACCAAGGGCGCCTTCACCGATCTCGGGAGCCCTGACGGCCACGCGTTCACCCTCAACTCCAATGCCGCAACCAATCCGGTGGTCGACAACGGCTCGATCCGCCTGACCGAGGGCGGCGTGCAGGGCCAGCTCGCCTCTGCGATCTTCGACCCGAACCTCGCTAGCCCGGTCGGGGACTTCCGCGCTTCGTTCGACTTCCGCTTCGGCCCGGGCACCTTCGAGGGAGCCGACGGCATCAGCTTCGCTGTGCTCGACAAGAATGTGTATGACACGACGGCGATCTTCAACGAGTTTGGCCCGGGCAACGATTCACTGGTCGTCCGCATCCAGGACTTTGCCACCCAGACGATCAGTGTCGTCCACAACGGCACCGTGCTCGCTTCGGTCGCCAGCCCGGTGGACCTGGACAACCAGCAGTGGCACCACATCGAGGTCGAGACCCTCAACGGCGTCGTCACCGTGACCATGACACCGTGGGCTGGGCAACCGATGCAGCTCATCAGCGTGGCGACGAGCTTCACGTCGTTCGAGGCGCTCTACGGCTTCGGCTCCCGCACCGGCGCGGTGACCAACGAGCACCGGATCGACAACATCCGCTTCGAGTCGCTCCTCAGCAACGACGCTAACAACAACGGCACGCCGGACGATTGCGACCCGCCCTGCCTTGCCGATGTCAACGGCGATGGCATGGTGACACCCACAGACTTCACCGCCTGGATCAACGCGTTCAACAACAACCTTCCTGAGTGTGATCAGAACGGCGATGGCAACTGCACACCGGCCGACTTTACGGCATGGATCGCCAACTTCAACGCCGGCTGCTCGTAAGTATTCACAGGCAAGCAATTCTACAACCACTACTCAACACGGCCCGGGCTCACACAGCCCGGGCCGTGTTTTTGTGCCCAGAGCAGTGAAAATTATTTGCATATTTCTTCCAAACCGCTTCGGGTTGCGCCCACAGATTTCGGCTTATGGGTGTCGGCGGAGGTCGCCGGCAGAAACAAGCACCTGACAACGGAGAATGCCATGTATTACCAGAACACCAGAACCATCAAGACCACCCTGTCGGCCGCCCTCATCCTYGCSGCGGGGTCGATCGCYKSGRYCGCAMMCGCCCAGGTKGRCGGCTCSATCATCCAGCCAACGGGGGCCTCGACCTCGTACATCGAACTCTTTGGTCCGGCCGTCGGAGCCGGAAACCTCATCGATCAATCAGGCCTGAGCGGCACCTACACTAGCGGCACGACAGATTTCGATTCGTATGTCRCTTCCACGACGCACGACGGAGGGGCCTCAGTATTCCTGATTTGCAACAGCAACGGCCAGAACCAGCCCAACGGCATCGTGGACCTGGGCGAGACGATCACGCTGGACTTGGGATCCGCCTTCGCCGTCGATGCGCTGGCCATGTGGAACACGGACTCTGCTTCTGACGCGATCACTGCGTTTGATCTTTACGCGGATTCCGATAACGACTTCACCAACGGCACGACCGCATTGCTCGGCTCGTACGCGCCCTCTGCGACAATCACCGGCCAATCGTTCTCGTTCCCGGCGACCCAGACGCAGTTTGTCCACATCGTGGTCACCGGGCACGGCGGGGGTGACNTTATCAGAGTCGGCGAGTTTGCGTTCCGGTATGCGGCCCCGGCGCAGGTATCGAACACGACACAGGGCACACAGCACCTGACGCTTCAGGMCGCGCTGGACAACGCCATCTCCGGCGACGCGATCACGATCGACGCCGGCACGCTCTTCGAGGACAACATCGTCTTCCCGACCGGCCTCGATGTCACCATCACCGGCGCCGGCATGGACCAGACCTTCATCGACGGCGGAAACGACGACAACGATCTTGTCTTTAACTTCATCGGCGATTCGAATCAGACTGCGGCGACTGTCATCCAGAATCTCTCAATTACAAATGTCGGGGTGGGCGGTGCGATGCGGATCCGAGAAGGGGCAACACCAACGATCCGGTCCGTGCGGTTCCTGAACTGCTCTGGAGCATCGGCGTTGGACGTCGTGGATTCGGCCTTGATCGATCGCTGTGTGTTTACCGGCACTACGAATACGTTTGCGACCGTGTTCGCGGACGCGGGATCGGCGACATTYTTGCAATGCCTCATCGCCGACAACTCGACCATCGTTGGTGTGCAAGCGACGGGGTCTTCCCAGCTGATGATTGTCAACAGCACGATTCGCGACGCAACCTTTGAGAGCTTGAAGGTGAACTCAGGGGCGCAGGTGACCGTAACGAATAGTGTCCTTCAGACCGTCGTCGTTGAAGGTGCCTTTAGCCCCTCGCATTCCCTGTACGCCGGCGCTCCTGCGGGCAACGGTAACATCGACGGCTCGCCGACATTCGTTGATGCGGCCAACGGTGACTACCGCCTCGCGCCGAGCTCGCTCGGCATCTACGCGGCGGACTACGACGCATACATCACCGCCGCCGGCGGGGCGTTCGACCTCTCAGGCGCCTGGCGACGCATCGACGGCGCACCTGCCGATACTGGTGTCGGCGCGTTCACCTACCTCGACATCGGTGCGTACGAGACCGAAACGCTCGTCGCCGACTGCAACAACAACGGCATCGAGGACTCGGTCGATCTCGCCACCAAGGGCGCCTTCACCGATCTCGGGAGCCCTGACGGCCACGCGTTCACCCTCAACTCCAATGCCGCAACCAATCCGGTGGTCGACAACGGCTCGATCCGC
>NVSP01000210.1 GCA_002732755.1 Phycisphaera sp. | reverse complement strand
TCCGCTTTGGATCGAGGATGCCCTCTTCGGTCAGCCTGCGAAACGGCGTGGCGTGGTTCCACTTCTCGCCCCAGACTGTGTCGAGTGTGTCCATATGGCTGTCAAAGTGAACACACGCGAGCCCGCCCGTTGGCTTGCCCTGCCTGATCCAAGCGGCTTTCATGCCCGCGTACACAAGCGAATGGTCGCCTCCTAGCAGCATGAGCTTGGTGTGTGCATCGTCGCCGACTGACCCGAGGTGTTCGGTCACACCGTCGAGCGTTTCTTTGACGCAATAGGGCTTGATCGGCGCATCTCCAGCATCTGCCAGTGACAGCACGCCCGGCACATCGACCTCGTGCTCCATCGAATAGTGCTTGAGATACTGCGATTGTTCACGGATAGCGCGCGGCCCAAAGCGTGTGCCGGGCCGGAATGTCACCCCGCCGTCAAACGGCGCGCCGACAATGGCCCAATCGACGGTACCTTCTACATCCTCGATGCGCGGGTATCGACCAAAGGTAGCGATGCCCGCAAACCGAGCCTGCACACGCGAATCCGGGATGACAGTTTTGCGTTCACTCATGCGTTGTCCAGCCATGCGGGGTCAAAGCTCATGCCCTGTGGCAGCACGGCGCTGTCGCCGCTCTCAACCATTGAAGCGACCGGGAATGCGCAGTAGTCGAGGCTGAGCGATCCGGCGGGGCGATGGTTCCCGGAGAATCCCAGGCCGCCAAACGGCAGCTTGCTGCTTGCACCTGCGGTCCCCGTGTTGACATTGATACAACCCGCGCGGGCCTCGGCAACAAACCGCCGTTGTGATTCTGGGTCGGTCGTAAAGATCGAGGCCGCCAAGCCGTAACGCGTCGCATTGGCCTGCTCGATCGCTTCATCAAGCGAGGCAACGGTCGTGATGCGAAGCAGCGGACCAAACACTTCCATGTCGCAACCCGCATCGCACGAATCTGTCGCGGAGAACCGATCGACCCTGAGAATCCCCGGTGTGATGTAGTGACCCTCTGTCGAGCCGTCGGTGGAGCGGGGTTCAGCTTTGAGCAGCGACTCGGCGCCAGACTCGATGAGTTTTGCCTGAAACGCCAGCACCGTGCCACGGGCAACTTCTGATATCAATGGACCAATGAACACTGGTTTCTCTGATCGCGGGTCGCCGACAACAAGCGCGCTCGCCGCCTTGACAACCGCAGCCGTGAATCGCTCGGCGATGTCCTCGTGAACAATCAGCCGGCGCGTGCATGTACACCGCTGACCCGTCGTGACAAACGCCGCCCGCACAACTTCGATCACGGCTTGCTCAAGATGCGCATCGGGCATGACGACCGCTGGGTTGTTGCCACCAAGCTCAAGCGCCACCATCTTGCCCGGGTGGTCGAGGTTGGCTTCAAGAATCTTGCGACCAACCGGCCACGACCCGGTGAACAAAATCCCATCGATGTCAGGGTTCGTCGTCAGCTTGATCGCGGTTTGCGGCCCGCCTTGGACCAGATTGACAACACCCGCTGGTGCGCCCTCGGCCTCGAGAGCCTCGTGAAACATTTCGACCAAAGCCTGGCCGGTCGCGGGTGTTTTCTCGCTTGGCTTGAGGATAACCGTGTTGCCCATCAGGAGCGCGGGAACGATGTGGCCGTTTGGGAGGTGGGCCGGGAAGTTGTACGGCCCGATCACCGCCATCACGCCATGAGGCTTGTAGTTGCACCGGCCGATGCGCGATTCACTGAGGTTGAAACTGAACTCTTTAACTCGACCAAAGCCACCGAATTCAGAATCATCGAGCGTGATGTCAACCTTGCCCGCAAGGATCCCGGCCTCGGCTTGTGAATCCCACATCGCTTTGCCAGTCTCGTCGCAGATCAATTCGCCTATCTCTTGCTTACGCCGGGCAACGATGACCTGGTACCGCCGGAGCACCGCGATGCGTTTCTCGATCGGCCACTGAGACCAAACCGGAAGCGCCGCCCGCGCTGCTTTGACAGCAATATCGACATGCGAGAGAACCGGCGTACCCGACCAGAGCACCTCGGCGGGCCGAGCAGGGTTAGTCGATACGATTTCATTGCCCGCGATCGGAAGAAATTGACCTCCGACWAGGTCGCTTGGTTCGTTCTGAAGTGAGGGGTGCAAGGTCATTTTGTTCCCTTCTTCTTTGACATGCGAGATTTCTTTTTGGCCGGGCTCTTTTTGGCTGTCGGTGCTTGGCGTTGTCGCATCGGCGTGACACCAACCTTGTCGCCGGGCTGGATCTCGAGTACTTCCNTSTRYKSCWKWKGCAKSGCGNNAWGCKKYWKYYSTCGAKCAASWTCNAYGMRMTSGWCAATCGCGCGAAACTCGCCATCGGGGTCGAGTTTGCTGACCATGCACTGGTCCTTGCACCGGCTCATCGGAACCGGCTGGGCGACTGTGAGTGTCTTGGTTTGTTTGACCGGTGGGATGTCATCTGTCACGGCATCAAGGTGAGGCCCGCCGTCGAACGGATCGACAAACCCGTTGTACTCGAACCCGAGGCGTTCGAGCATCCGGCGCGCCGACTTCGTGTCTTCGCCGACTTCCCCCACAACCGCGCGGGCGTTGGGCGGGAGCAGCGAGAGATAGATCGGTTCCGGCGGGAGCAACGACGTGATGAACTCCCGGCTGTACTGGCAGAACCGGTCGGCTTCGTCGTAGCTGAGTGGGACAAAGCGCCTGCCGAAATAGTCCCAGAGCAGGCTGTCGCCATCAGGTGTGATCGGCGCCATCATCTCAGCGAGCACCCTGTCTGCAAAGCGTTTGCGGTGCAACCCGATCATGTGAAAGCGGATCATGCTCAGGAACAACCCAAGTTTTTTCTTGTGGCCGCGCAAGGATGGCTGAAGAATCAGGCCACCGATTTCTGTCGGTGCTGACTCGTCCAGATACAACTGGGCGACGGTGTGCGATGTGCCCGTCTGCAAGCTCTTGCTGAAGAAATGCCGTTGCGACAGTTTCAATGAAACATTCGGACTACCCGCCCCACCCATGTGCGCAAGCACCTGGCTTGATCCCAATGGCTGGCCGGATTCCATATCTTCGAGCACGAACATGAAGAGGTCAGATTCGTGTGTCGATGCGCCGAGGCCACCGAGCGATTTGTCGGTCTTGACGGCGCTACTGACACTCGATGGAATAATCTCGGGTTCGGGTGTGCCCTTGTTGCCGCCGGCTTTGAGGAATGTATTGCGGCTGTGGATGATTTTGGACTGAATAATGTCCTTGTCCGGCGGCAGGTTGATGAAGTGGACCATCTTGGCGAGCTTGTGCAGCGTCGAAGTGTCGGTGAGCTTGGCGCGTCGCATGAGATACATATCTGGCCTCCCGTGGCCGCGCGTCGTTCACATTACTGCGGGGACACGCTTTACCCGCGGGATTACTTGTTAGCTGGCAACCTTTGCAAAGGCTCGTTCGATGCACTCGAAAATCTTGGGCCAATGGCTTTCTTCCATGACGGGGATCGGCGGCAGCATCCGCACGTGGTACGGGCCGTGGCCGCACCAGAACAGAACCACGCCCTCGTCGAAGCACGCCTTGCACGCGGCGATGACTTTCTTCTGGTCGCCGCCAAACGGACTCATTTTCATCATGCCGCCGATGCCGCCCGAGAGTTCGCTCTGGCCTTTGACGGCTGGGAACCAATCCGGGTGCTTGGCAGCGAGCGCTGCGACATGCTTGCGAAACAGCGCGTGGTGCTTTGCGATCTTGCCGGTGTTGCCGTAGAGATCGCCGCCGCGGAGCATCTCAAGGATCTTGTTTCCCGCTGCAAAGTCTTGGCTCGAGCCGGTAAAGGTGCCCGACAGCAAGCCGGGCTTTGGGGCGTATTCGTCGGTGTAGAGCGTTGCGCACGCCTGGGTCATCTTGCCGACACAGAAGACATCGACATAGTCGCCAAGGTCAAGCGTTTCGTACGCGAACATCTCGCCCGTGCGACCAAAGCACTGGATCTCGTCGTCCCAGACCGCGATGCTGTTCGCTTTGCACATGTCCATGAGCGCGACAAAGTACTCGCGTGGCGCGACATTGAAGCCGCCCTCGCCCTGGATGAGTTCGAAGATGAAGCAGGCGTGCTGCTTGGGGTATCGCGTGATGTATTCTTGCAGAAGTTCGCAGGAGCGTTCGATGAACTGCGCCTCGCCGCCAGCCTTGGCGATGTTATCTTCGGTCCAGAAGGGCATGTAGTCAACCTGTGTCGAAAGCGGGATGCCGTCGCGCCCGCCCGCCGAGTCGCCAAGCTGTGCCATAGTAATCGTTCTGCCCATAAAGCAATCTTTAAAAGCAATAACCCGGCTCGCCGGCGCGTGCTTCTGGTAGCACACCTTGAGTGCGCTCTCGTTGGCGACTGCGCCCGATGTCGTGACGAAGCACTGCGTCAGCTTGCTGTTTCGTTTGGCAAGCGAGACCATGAGTTCTGCAAAGCGGTACGCCTCGAAGTTGGATTGCAGGTTGCCGTGCTTGACTACATCTTGCGTGCTGGCCTGGAGCGATGCGCGGATCAGTTCCGGGTGGCCGTGGCCGAAGAAGTGGACACCGATGCCGCAGATCATGTCCCACTTGACCGAGCCGTCGCCGAGTTCGACGAGTGGGCCGTTGCCAGCGCCGCTGCCGAGCATTGGGTAGAGCAGCGGGCGTCCCTTGACCGCAGCCGCCCGGTCCATTAATTCCTGATACTCGGCGACCAAGCCTTCTTGCGGTGGGCGTGCATCCGTGATGGTGCTGTTGTACTGGCCGACCTGAGCAACGATCGCGTCGATCGCGGCTCTGATCTCTTCGCTCTTGCTGATCTGGTTTCCAACAGCATGGCTCATCGTCTCGGGCATCGCGGTCTCCGGTTCTGGCTTTGTCTAGCCGGTCTGGGCCCCCACTTATCGGCAGATCGACATTGGATCTGAGCCGGTAACCAGGGGCGGACCCGCCCTGTGGTGGGCTTGTGGCGGGCCTGGGTCTTATTGTTGGCCAAGACGCATCACAAGAACAGCCAAAAGCTGGCTTCGTTCGACAAGACTGGCCAACTCGATCCATTCATCCGGCGTGTGGAGTGTTGGATAACATCTGATAACGAGAAACAACTAGAGGAGTTTATTAAGTATAAATCAATAGTGATGTATCTCGATAAAGACAAAAATTTTGTTTTTATGGCT
>NVSP01000209.1 GCA_002732755.1 Phycisphaera sp. | reverse complement strand
GTTTGTACTGTGTCGTTTGCGTTTCATCAAGAACTCCTCGGGTATCTTTACCCCAAAAGCCCTCACTCAGACTGGTACAGATTTTCAAGGGCAGGTCAAGTTAATCCGGCCCAGTCTCTCGCCGCAGGCTGACCTTGTGAAACCCCTACACCGTTGATAAAACTGCTGACGAGCAACGTAATGTCGCTCGTTCCATTGTATGTGATAACACCAATATCTTGGGTTGTTGTATTTTGAGTAGTGACTCGGTAGATTCCAAGTTGATTTTGAAGCTCTAAGTCTGCACCAGAGGCATTTACTCCATTGAACACAACAAACGAGGAGTTGTTGGTCACATCTACGAAGGAACCCGGATCTATTCTGTGTTCCACAATRATTTGGCCAAGYGATCTATCACACAGGCCTGTCGATATTRATACTGCNWAAAAACGCTAYATRTGTACGCATCTCAGATACTCCTTTTTCTTTGGATGCAACCCGCCGCAGACGCAACAACAAAGCAAATACTGCCAGCAGGTGAGGGAATTGCAGAGGCGAGACGCAGACCGGTTTTAAAGCTCCGAAAATCCGGCCTGTCAGCGATGTAGCCTTGGCCGATCAGGTCGGGATCGAACATCGGGCTCAGCCCGGTAGCGATGCTTGTTCCATCTGTAACGCGATCAGACGGAGTACTTGGAAAGAGCCAATCTTCCGTCCACTCGCTAGCGCCGCCGCTGACATCGAGCAATCCCCAAGGGCTCTGTGACTCTGGGTACGAGCCGACGGGTGTGTGCCACGCGTCGGGGCCGATGATGTCGAARAGRTCGGCRTTGGTCTCGCCCACGCCGGGGATRCCGGTGACCGGCTTGGTGTCCGAGCCGTTTGGATACTGCCACCAGCCGCCTTGGCTCGGGCCATCTTTTGTCGGGTCGTAGTGCGCCGCCTTCATCCACTCATCAACGCTCGGTATCCAGTATTTGGCGCCGGGTGATCGTGTGGGCTGGTCTGAAAACAACCCAGTAGTCGGGTCTCTTTCGAATGTTGAAATATCATACGCTCCTGTCAGAAACGCCTCAGCGGTCTCCGCTTTGTCGTTATGGAGCCAGTTGGCGTAAGTCGCCGCCGCCCACCAACTCGTCCCCGCGACAGGCCAATCGCCCGAGGCCTTGGAGAACTGCACCCAGACCTCGTCGCCCGTTTTGGGATCAATCGCAAGACCTGCTCCCCAATGGACAGCACCGAGTGCCGTATCCAGCGGTATCTGGAATCGACGAGCCATGTTCGCAAACTCGACCCAGTCCGAGGTTCTGATCTCGGTCTTGGCGATCCGGTACTCGTAATTTACCGAGCCATGCCCTCGGAACTGGTGCTCATCGTTGATATCGCCGACAAACGCAGCGTTGCCGACATCACCGATCGTGATGAAGTTAAACCCATAGTCCGGCGGGACTTGCGCCACCACCGGCAGGGCGAGACAGGCGACGACAGATGCGGTCCATCGCTTCATGGTGTGTACCTCCGTGACCGGGAGCATACAGCTTCTCGGACCTTATGCAACAATTGTAAAAGAGAAAAACCACCAGCTCGCGCTAAGGGTTTGTTGTGACTACCCCAGTGGCCTGACGCTCTCCATCGCAAACTCTGGCCCGTACACCGCGCCCAAATCAATCGGCAAGTACACACCGTTCTCGTGGTCACTATTCAGAATAATCGCGTTTGGTGCGACAAACTCCGAGCCGAACTCCGCGTGCTCGTGGCCCAGCACRAACCAGTTGACSCCCCACCGCTCGACRAGRTCYTCGAGCAGTTCCGCGTCGTAGCCCCGACCCCAGACCATCATGTACGCCGAGCCTGTGCGGGGCTGATAGTCGTCATCGGTCAGGGGCCGACTCAGCACGCTCGGGTCGAACCGCGCCATCATGCCGGGGCCGGGCAGGCTGTGCGCACAGAGCACATCGAACCTGCCGCCCGAGGGCTTGGTGCAGTGGCACCGCAGCGCCAAAGGCATGGACCGAAAGAACCGATCTATTGATTTTTCTACCCTTGCCGCATCATCACCAAAGACATACAGCAGCGCATCTTGAAAGACCTCGACGCACTTGACGCCGTCTTTGATGATGCCGCTCTTGAGCATCTGCGCCATCTCGTGGTTTGCGATCAGTGTGTGGACGCGCTCTGGGAACTGCGCCTTGAGCTTTGCAACCTTGACGAGCATGCGATAACTAAAATCCATCCCGTTGATGAGGCGTTCTGAGTGGATCAGCTCGTGCAGCGTGAGGTGCTTGCGCTGCGAGTCGTCGCCGCCGGGCGTCAGGCCCGCCAGCTCGACGAGTTTGTCAAAGTTCGCCGGGTTGTCGTGGATGTCACCCGTTGCGACCAGATGGCCCGGCGCTGCGATCTCGTCGATCGAACCGTTTCGGCATGACGAATCCAGGTTCGCCTCGACCGCCGCATCGAAAATCGCGATGACCGCATCGGGGTTGTTCTGTTCTTCGCTCATGGCACCCGTCCAGACCGGTCGGGCCTATTCCTTCATGGCTTTCATCTGAGCCGTGCGATCCTTGACGCCAGCCTTGAGCATGGCGTGGATAAGCTCGAGCTTATCGATCACCTGCTCCATCTCGGGGCGTGCATCCGCATCAATTTCGAGGCATTGCATAATCAACTCGCTGAGCATCGGCGGGATGCGCTCGTTGAGCTCGTTGGCGGGCTTTGGCCTTTCGAGCAAGCTGTCATCGACCCGGCCCATCAGGCTGTCGCCCTTGCCAAGAGCCGTGGGCACCTTGGTCCGTGTCAGCACCCAGTACATGGTCGCGCCGAGGTTGTAGACATCGGTCTTTGGCGTGATGGCCCGGCGGTGGACCTGCTCGGGCGCGATGTAGTCGGGCGTGCCCTGAATCCGTTTCTTGATCGTCCCAATCTGGCACGATTGGCCCAGATCAATAATCTTGACATGGTTGCTGCCATCAACGATCACATTGTGCGGCTTGAAGTCCGCGTGTACATAGCCTTTTTCGTGCATGTGATGCATCGCAGCACCGGCTTGTTTGAACACCTCGCAAGACTGCTCGAAAGTCTTGGGCATGTAGATGTCCATGCTCTTGCCGTCAACATGTTCCATGATGAGGAACWAACGGTTGAGCCGCAGGCCCTTCTTCTTTTTGATCAGCTTTGGGATGTTGCGGATGGCGCCGTGGGAGAACTTCTGGGCGATCTTGTACTCAGACTCGGCCTGAGCCATGAAGCGTTCGCTCTTGTCGTTGATYTTCTGGACATCTTTGAGCGCCCAGACCTGCTTGGTCTTCTCGTCGATGACAAGGTAGATAATCGAGGCCGCGCCGCGTCCAAGCTCGGACATAATCCGGTAGCCCTCGACAACCTCACCCTTTTTCAAGACCTCCAGCACARCAWTCCTCTACAACRKCMCGAGAGCCAGAAACGGTCCCGGTTCACACACAACAACTGGCAAACTCGGGATGAGGGCTATCGTAGCCAAGAACGGGCCCGCGTCATGGGCCTTACGGCTCTGGATATAGATCGGTTCGATCGAGATCGGGCTTAGTTCGGATTCGACAGAAGCTGCTCTTGAAACGCTGCGACCGGGAAATACTGGCCCGGGCTGGTCGTCCCGGCTACATCCCTGTGCAATATCACATTCTGAGCCGGGATTCCAAGCTCCCGCTGCAAAGCCCTGACCGTCTGCACAAGCCGAGTGACCTGTGCCCCGGTAAACTCGCCCCGGTCGCCGTCGCCGATGAGGCAAATCCCGATGGCGTTACGGTTGTACCACTCGCCGTACTGGCCCGCGGTGTGCGCCCCGGGAAGCTGGTCGAGCCAGCGGTAGCCAACATGCAGTTCGCCGTCGCCAGCGCCCGACCCGTTGCCAACGACGAAGTGATACCCAAGCCCCGAAAGGCCCATGACCTTGCTGTCTTTTTCGAGGGTCTCTGGAGAGCCGTAGGAAGCGCCAGAGTGGTGGATCACGATCGCCTGCCAGGTCGCGTTGTCCATCGGGGTGCGCGTGTCGAAGATGCGGTTGATCGAGCGGGTCAGGTCGGGCGCAACGAGCGAGGGCAGGCGGATGCCATCAAGGCCCAAACTCTTGCTCCCATCGAGCATCCAGAGCGACCCACCAACAGCGGTCATCGCCAAAACGAGCGCGCCCCACACCACCTGGACCCTGCTGAATCCCGTCGGCTTGGCAGCCCGCTTCCGCTTCATCTTCGAGTGTGATCTGGTTCTTTGGCTCTTCACCTGTCGCGTTCCCTCGCTCGATGCTCAGTCTGTTAGCAGCCGGCGCTCCGCCCGGCACCGATTCGCACGCTGTAAAGCATGCCATCGGATCGAAGATCATTTCTACTCAAAAACGCGCCTCAAAATTGCGCGCCCAGTCCTAATCCTTCGGCGAAAGCCTGGCGCGCAGATTGGGCACACGCCGGCCATACTCGTTGTACCTGTATTCCGGCACATTCTGCCCCCGTACCTCGTCATACCGCGCGTAAGGCGAACGCTCATCTCCCTCACGAAACAAAGGCTTTCGGCAGCCAGACGCCGGGGCCAATGACCCAAACACAACCAAGGCGATACCCAACATGAGCGAGGCCCTAGATAGTGTGGCTCGGTTTGGTTCGCTTCGGCTCATCGCTGAAACAGCATAGCCCCAAATTTCGCTGGGCGCAACACCAAAAAACACACACCCGACAGGTCGGGTGTGTGCTGGAGGAGATCAGAAACAATCAAGGAGCTTGTTCGGACACTCTTTGATACGAGCGCCCAGCACAGACGGTTCGGGCCGGTTCCAATAATTTCATCCCACACCCAACCGATAGCCACTCAGAACTCAGGCTTTACGAGAACCAACCAACCGCCCGTTCGCATCCAGTTCGGTATCACCCCGCGCCAGACACTGCCGAATCGCCTCGTACACCACAACACACACCACACTCGACAGATTCAGCGACCGTTCATTTGGCATCATGGGTAAACACAACACCCGATTAGGTGCAGCATCGAGCACGCCGCGTGGCAAGCCCTTGGACTCCTTGCCGAAAATCGGTGCAAGAATGTACATACTTTTCAAAGAAAAAAACATCAAAAAGCATAGATTCGATTATTAAAAATAAGTTTTCAGCAATTTTTAAGGAAAAATTCGATAATCTTTTATCTT
>NVSP01000208.1 GCA_002732755.1 Phycisphaera sp. | reverse complement strand
TGCGCCGGTTGCCGCCGCCCAGACTGAGCTTTGCCTGCTCTTTAGCACAACCAACGGCACAGACTGGACGCTGACGGCGGAACTTCTCAATCCGACCCAAACGGTTCTTGCGACGATTTCGGATCTTGGGTTCACGATGTTCGGCACCAACATTGCCAACTTTGAGTACAACCCTGCCTTCGACAGCGACTTCTTTGGGCCAGCAACTGTGATCACAACGCCGAGTTCCGTTGATTTTCAAGGTACAAACACGTTGCCGCCGCTCGCAAACGCTGGTGGTGTTGACAGCAGCAATCCGCTGTTTATTGCGTCGTTTACTGCTGATAACATTCCTCAACATCCCCTCGTTCTCAATGGTCAAGTCACTGGGGCTTACGTTGGTGTTCCGTTTCCAATCGTCTTCTTCTACCAGTACCCCTTTGGAAGTGATATCCCTTGGAGTGTCAAGGTGATCCCTGCTCCATCGTCGATTGCACTACTTGGGCTTGCTGGGTTTGTCGGCAGGCGTCGCCGATAGAGCACTCACTTTCCGCAGCCGTGCCACTGACCTGTCTTCAGGTCAGTGCGTGTGGGTTTGTCAAATGCAAATGCTGGGTGCCACGGGTTGTTTTCAACCCGTGCTTTTATGGGTGGTTACGCACGGCTTGCCGAGGACGGACAAGCCGTGGCACCCAAAGGGAGCACTGACCTGAAGACAGGTCAGTGGCACGGGGCACAGCACGATGCACACGCTCTGGAATGAGCCGAGACATCGTTAGAACTTGAGGACCGAGAGGAGCTGGCCGAAGGGTTCGACGCGTGGTCGGCCGTTGAGGGCTTGGAGCTCGATGAGGACTGTAATGCCCATGATGTTTGCTTTGCAGTTTTCGGTGAGCAGGCGGGCGCAGGCTTCGAGTGTGCCGCCGGTGGCGAGGAGATCATCGACGAGGACGACCTTTGCGCCGGGGTGGAGCGCATCGGCGTGGATTTCGAGTCGGTCTGAGCCGTATTCGAGGTTGTAGTCTGCACCGTGGACATCGCCTGGGAGTTTGCCGGGCTTTCGGATCGGGACGAAGCCGGCGGAGAGTGCTTGGGCGATGGCTGTGCCGAAGATAAAGCCCCGACTCTCGGCGCCGACGACCAACTCGATGCCCTTGCCCCGGTACGGGTTTGCCATGAGTTCGACGGCAAGTGCTAGGCCGGCGGGGTCGGCGAGCATGGGCGTAAAGTCTTTGAAGACGATGCCCGGCTTTGGGTGATCTTGCACATCTCTGATCAACCGACGAAGCTGTTCCACACGAAGTCTCCAGTAGGCAGAAACCGAAAATCAGGCCCGGCCACGATCTGCGCCGAGTATAGGATAGCGTGTAGATGAACCAGGCCACAGGCCGATGACAAGACGAGACGCATGGCAAGCAAATCCACATCGAAGAACGCACTGGAAACCATCGAGCCTGTCGGTGCTCGTGTTTTGATCCGCAAGGATGAAGACAAGAAGCAGACCAAGTCTGGCATCCATCTGCCCGACAAGATCGAGATCCCGACGATCACGGGCCGGGTCATCGCGGTGGCAGCTCAGATCGAGAACGATGACGACTATCCGGTGAAACAATACGACCGGGTGCTGTTCAACCCAAAGAACGCGATCCCGGTCGATCTTGAGGGCGACAACAGACTCTTTGTGATCCCGATCGAGGATGTTGTTGCGATCTTTCGGCGGGACACGAGTGATTGATCGGCGGTTGACATGAGCGACACACGATCCATTCTGTGTAGGCCGTTGTCTGAGTTACCCGACCCGCTGCCGATTGCGTGTGTTGACGGTGTCTTTGATGTCACCGCAACGCCTCCCGGTTCTAAGAGTGAGACAAACCGCGCGATTATATTGGCGGCGCTTGCCGATGGAACATCCGTGCTTCGCGGCGCGCTGACCGATGCGGATGATGCGCAGGTTGCGATCAAGGCGATCCGAACACTCGGCGCAAAGGTGCGGGTCGATGGCTCTACACTGACGATCGATGGCGTTGGTGGGCGGTGGGATTCGCCCGCGTCTGGTGTCACGATTGACCTGCACAACGCGGGCACGGCGACGCGGTTTTTGGCGGCGGCTTCGATGCTTGCGCCGGGGCCGATCACCATCACGGGCAACGCGCGGATGCAGCAGCGGCCCATCGGCGAACTCGCAGATGCGCTGCATGTTCTTGGCGCGACGATCCAGTGGGAGGGAAAAGAGGGCTACCCGCCGTTGACGATCGTGCCACCCTCGGGCGGGGTGCCTCGGGGCGTTGAGCTTGTGTTTGAGTCGCCCGAGTCGAGCCAGTTTATCTCGGCGCTCTTGATGCTCGGGCCTTGGGTGACGGGCGGGATCACGATCCGTATTACGGGGCGTGTGACAAGCTCGCCCTACCTTGCGATGACGCTGGATCTTCTTGACCGTGTCGGTGCGACGGTTCGGTCGTCGGATGATCTTCGGCTGCTCCGCGTGTCGGCGGGCGAGAAGATCGGGCTGGATGGTTTTGAGCTTGACATCGAGCCGGACGCGAGCGGCGCGACATATCTCTGGACGGCGGCGGCGATCGTTCCCGGCGCCAAGGCGTGCATCGAAGGGCTTGACAGCCGGGCTGTGCAGGGCGATGCGCGATATGTTGGGTTGCTCGAACGGATGGGGGCGGTTGTCGATCTTTCTCAAATAGATGAAGAACCGAAAACAACCGTGACGGGGCCGGTGGCGCTCAGGCCGATTCTTGCGGATCTGTCACCGATGCCCGACACGGCGATKAGCCTCGCGGTGGCGGCGTGCTTTGCGAGCGGAACAAGCGTGCTGCGGGGGCTGGGAACGCTGCGTGTCAAGGAGACCGATCGCATCGAGGCGATCCGTGCCGAGCTTACGAAGCTCGGGGTGACGGTTGAGGTTGGTGTGCAGGGTGATGATGAGACGATCACGATCACGCCGCCGGCGGGTGGTGTTGATTGTTCTGCCGATGCGCCGCGTGTTGAGTTTGCGACATACGACGACCACCGGATGGCGATGAGTCTTGCGCTTGTCGGGCTGGTCAGGCCCAATGTGTACATTCGAGATCCGGGTTGCGTTGCCAAGACCTACCCGACATTCTGGAAACAGCTCGCGGAACTGTACTAAGCGGGCTGGGTAGTTTGGGGTGTAAGTGTTCTGCTGAGCGCCTCGGATGCGAGTGATGAGAGCTTATCTACACGGTGTTCCCAGAGATGRTGTGCCTCAACTTCGGCTCTGCCGTTTTTTGCAATCAATTCGAGACGATCGGGGTTTGCGAGCAGATCTTCGACCGCGACGCGCGCGGCTCCGGGCTGACGCGGATCGAACGAAACCAGATGTGATTCGTCACCGGTTGTCATGAAGTGCTGACGCACGAGATAGCGGTCTTCGGCGACGCTTGCGCAGCCGCTGGCCATCGAGAGGAGCAGGCGTTCGCTGAATGTTTGTGGAAATTGTGAAGGCCCCCATGCGAGGCACACCCTGCCGGTGGCGAGCGCAGCCGGGATATCGCAGTAGTTTGTTGGTCCCATGTATTTGAGCGAGCCGGTGCAGATTTCTTTCCACGCTTCTCCGCCGAAGACCGCGACATCAAGCCCTTGTAGAGATTCAACGATCGAGATGCGCCGTTTTCTGTTGAAGTCCGCCATGCAGGCGCGCCAGATGCCGACAGCCATGGGCCAGTTGCCGGTGATGACACTTTTGCTGCCACAGACACAGTCGAGGGCTTGCTCGTACGGCATGGTCGGCTCATCGCACATGAGGCCCACGATCTCATCGATCCATGGGTGCGTCTGCGCGGGCAGCGACCACTTGAGTTCGCGGATACCTTGCTCGTCGTGTATCGAACCGGCGGCGACGATGTCGTGATCGCGTAAAGCAAATACTGCGGGCGAGCATTGTTCCTGAGTAGCAAGGGCTTCTCGGGGTATCCCGTGAGGCATGTGGCCGTGCCTAAGTTGCGGCCAGCGGAGGCGGAGCAGGTGAAGCCCATCGAGGCTCGGCAGGGCAAGTCGAAAGTTTGGGAGTTTGCTAGTCTGGTCCATGATCCCGGCATCGAGCGCGAGGGGGTGGTCAACAAGGATCTGAATTACGGCAACTCGTGAGTTCATTCTACGGGCCGCGGGCGGGATCGCGTCGAGCGATGGTGGCATGTTGAAGAAGATGTAGATGCCGACCCGGCTGCCGTCGGGCATGCCGTCGATGACTTCGTAGCCCTTGGCATCGAATGCGATCGCGAGTTCATCCGCCATGGCTCCGAGAAGGCTAAAGCGGGAATCGTACTTGCGGGGTATCCAGACGGGGATAGTCATGGCTTAGATATCGGAATAACGGGCTGTTTTTCGCTATTTCTTGGCATACGCGAACCGACGGGGAGATGAGGCCGTCTGAATGAGTGGGCGGGGTTTACCCCTCAAGGAGATTCCCATGAAACGGACAGCAGCACTGGCACTCGTATTGGCTTCAGGATTCGCGGCATGCGCACAGACCGCCGAGCCGATCAAGATCGCGCTCGAACCATTCAACAGTGACATTATTCTGACCGATCGAGAGCCGGTGGACGGGCCGGTCATCCAGCTCGCCATCTGTCTCGATACATCCGGCTCGATGGAAGGCCTGATCAACCAGGCTCGGACGCGGATCTGGAGCGTGGTCAACAGACTCGATCGTGCTGAGCTCAACGGCAAGAAGCCGAGGCTTGAGGTCGCGATTATCCAGTATGGCTCGAATATGCAGTCATCCAGCGAAGGCTACATGACATGTGTGCAGCCGTTTACGAGCGATCTTGACAGGATCAGCGAAGCGCTCTTTAGCCTGCAAGTGGACGGCTCGGCGGAGTATTGCGGCCAGGCGATCCAGCACGCGACGCGTCAGCTTGAATGGCTGCCAAAGAACGACGAAACACTCAAAGTCATTGTCATCGCGGGGAATGAAGAGTTCACACAAGGCCCGGTGGCGTATCAGAACTCTGTGCCGGGCGCGGTCGAGTATGGGATTACGATCAACACGGTTCACTGCGGGGATTCGCGGCAAGGCAGAGACGGGATGTGGGCGCACGCCGCGATGCTGGGTGGGGGCGAGTTCAACAACATCGATCAGAACCGCGACTTCATCGAGATCCACTGCCCGCAGGACGATCGGATTCTTGAACTCAACGGC
>NVSP01000207.1 GCA_002732755.1 Phycisphaera sp. | reverse complement strand
CTTGCCGAGGACGGACAAGCCGTGGCACCCAGCCGTGCCACACTTTGTATCAGGTACACTCACCATGCAGACTTCTTCTGATTCCAATTCCATCGCCGATGTTCAGGGGTACGAGGACGGGCGGCATGTCGCCATCGACAAGGTCGGCGTCAAAAACATCATCTACCCGATGATCCTCAAAACCCGCGACGGCAAGACGCAGGACACGATCGCCAAGATCAACATGTATGTCTCGCTGCCGCACCACCAAAAAGGCACGCACATGAGCCGGTTTTTGGAGGTGCTCAACGACCACCGCAGCGAGCCTCTGACCCCTGACCGCATCCCCGAGGTGACCGCAGCGATCCGCGAGAGGCTCAACGCCGAGACCGCGCACTTCGAGGCGTCGTTTACCTACTTCATGTGCAAGCCCGCGCCCGTGACCGGCATGCGGGGGCTGATGGACTACGAGGTGACCTTCGCGTGCGAGGTCAACGGCTCGCCAGAGACTTCCAGTTTTGTCATTGGTGTCGCTGTCCCGGCGACGAGCCTGTGCCCGTGTTCCAAAGAGATTTCTGAGTACGGTGCGCACAACCAACGGTGCCGAATATCGGCTAAGGTGAAGTTTGACGGCACGCTCTGGATCGAAGACTTGGTCGAGGTGCTCGAAGGCGCAGCCAGTTCGCCCGTCTACGCGGTCTTGAAGCGGCCTGACGAGAAGTTCGTGACCGAGGCCGCGTATGACAACCCCAAGTTCGTCGAGGACATCATCCGTGATCTCGCGCTGGCGCTCGACAAGGATGAGCGTATCAAGTGGTACGAGATCGATTCTGAGAACTTCGAGTCGATCCACTCGCACAACGCGTACGCGCAGATCACCCGAAGCCGAGGGTAAGGATTTTCCTCCTTCTCCCTTTCGTGGAGCACACACGCTTCAAGCCGATGGATCGCGATCCATCGGTTCTCCTGCTGGTGCAAGCAAAAAGAACCGAGGGATACAGATCCCTCGGCATGAAACGCACCCACAAAGAACCCTCACCCCAGCAGCAGGGAGAGGGAGCAGGACAGATCACCCGCAGCCGGCGTTGAAGTTTGCGATCCATGCAGTGAAGTCGGTTGGTGTGCATAAACCGTCGCCGTTTTGATCGCATTCGGGTGTTGCCGTATTGTATGCAGCGATCCATGCGTCGAAATCGGTCAAGTCTAGCTTGCCGTCACCATTCACATCTGGGCTGCAAGGGCGACACAAGTTGTACACGTTGGCCGATCCTGAGTCGGGTTCGTTGTTGTTATCTAATTTGACGCCAATCAGAACAGTATTGGCAGAAATGGACACAGATGATCCGAATAAGTCACCGGCGGATCCATCAGCAGGCAGCAGCTTCGTTTCCTCGATCCACTGCGTTCCATCAAATCGGAACACATACGCAGAGCCAGCGTTGAACCCGTTTTCGTCTGTCTCGGCTGCGATTACCGCGATGTGGTCAGATATGCTTACCGCCGAGCCGAATTGGTCGCCATTCGCTCCGTCGGTGGGTACTAGCTTTGCCTCTTCGGCCCACTTTGTTCCATCAAAACGAAAGATATACGCCGAGCCGGAATCAGTGCCGTTGTCATCGTCCCCTCTCGCCCCAATTACGGCGGTGTTGCCCGAGATACTAACCGAGTGACCGAAGTTGTCTCTTCTTGCTCTGTCGGAAGCGGTTAGTTTGGCCTGTTGTACCCACAAGGTGCCGTCATAGTGGTATACATACGCTGCGCCGAAGGCTGTTGAATTATCGCCGTCGAATCTGGCACCGATCAGAACTGTCTCGCCGGAGACACTGACAGAATGCCCAAATACTGCTACCGCCTTTCCGTCGTCCGGCAGCAGCTTTGCCTGCTGTGTCCACTTTGCGCCGTCGTATCGGTAGACGTATGCCGAGCCGGAATTGAGGCCATTGTCGTCATCGCCCACAGCACCAATTACAATGGTGTCCCCCGAGATGCAAACAGATCCGCCAAATACATCTCCATCCTCCGCGTCGTCTGGAAGCAATTTGTCCTGCTGCGCCCATTTTTCACCATCATGTCTAAAGACATAAGCCGAGCCAGAACGAGTTCCGTTGTCATCATCGGTCGGAGCTCCCACCACGACTGTATTCCCAGAGACCGAAACTGATAGGCCGAACCTGTCGTCCACTGCTCCATCTGTGGGGAGTAGATTCGCTTCCTCCACCCACACCGCCCCGTCGAATCGATAGATGTATGCCGAGCCGGAATCTGTGCCGTTGTCATCGTCCCACGGGACGCCGATCACGGCGGTGTCGTTTGTGACAGAGACTGCGAAGCCGAACTCATCAAAGGCTTCTCCGTCTTGGGGCACAAGTTGTATTGTGTTGTGATGACCACAAGGCTGAGTATGGCTCGTAGATGCTAGTAGGACCGAAGCCATGCCTGCGGCTACCAATGAGCGGCTGAAGCGATGATGGCCCAATCGTTGAGTGATTTTTTTGTTGTTGCGGTCATCTTGCATAAAAAGTCTCCCAATCTTAAGGCGGCCAAGGCCAAATCCCGAAGGTTACCACCCAATTTGACACAGAACAGGCATCGTGGTTCCATTTTGTTTCCGAGTATCTCGTTTTTTTNGAGTGCCATTGAATTTCCCAAGGCGACCTGTGTGGATGTGAGCGAGAGTTGGGGCCAAATTGGTTTGCACAGGCCCGCGTCGGCGTGTTCCTCGCTCGCACCATGGGCTCGTATGATGCGGGGATTGCTATTGGAGCCCGTCCCCCTTGGAACTCTTGCGACCCTTTAAAAGCCCAAACGCCCGCAGGCTGATGCTCGTCATCACGCTGCTCGGTGTCGGCCTGCTCATCCTCGCGGGCCAGACCGCTCGCCTGACCATCATCAAAGGCGACAAGCTCCTCGAAGATGCCCAGCGCCGGCTCGTTCGGCTAAACTGGTCGCCCACGGTGCGAGGCCAGATCGTTGACCGCAAGGGCCGGGTCTTGGCGCACGACAGGCCAAGCTTCGATGTCGCGGTGGACTACCGCGTCATCACCGGCGAGTGGGTAGAACGACAAGCAGCCGCCCGCGCCCGGCGCGACCGAGGCACCGACTGGACCAAGCTCAGCCGCGAACTCCGCACGCAACTCATCGAAGAAACCAAGCCCGCCTACCGAGCCGCCGTCGATCGCATGTGGAACGTAATCGCACAAGAAACCGGGAAAAGCAGGGCAGAAATCGACGGCAGGCGCATGGATGTGGGCGAACAAGTCAGCACGATGGCAAACGCCGTGCGACAGCGTAGAGCAGAACGAGAGCTGCGCGAGTTCGCCCAGAACCACGGCATCACCGAACTCGAAATCGAACGCAGACTTGCCGAACTTGATCGGCCAGATCTTGATACACCCTCGCAACTGCTCCGCGAGGTGCTCGCCCAAGAGATCACGGTCGACGCGGCACGAAGGATTAAGAAAGTATCAGATATCAGTATCGCTGAGGAAGTCCAGCCCCGCGTTATCGTTCCCGAGGTCGGCGATGAGGTCGGCTTTACGCTCCGCCGACTTGCGCGCAGACGCGACCCAAACGACGAAACAATCCCATACCTGCCCGGCCTCGTCGTCCTCGATTCGGGCCAACGCGAGTACCCGCTCACGACAATAGAAGTCGAGATCGACCGCTCAATCCTGCCCGGCCCGCTCGCAGTGCAAGAGACTCGCACCGTCACGGTTTCGGGCGTCGCATCGCACATCCTCGGGGGCGTGCSNCGASRNCGWYTRCSGCGRMGRCACGNCRGCRGCGCGAAGAAGAACTCACACAAAACCAATCGCTCGCCCAGCGCGCGTTCATCCAAACACCCAGCGGTACCGTCGATCGCGGAAGATACTTCGCCGGCGACATGGTCGGGCACAAAGGTCTCGAAAAAAACCTCGAAAGCACACTCCGGGGCATGCGAGGCATCCGCATCCAACGCATCGACCAAGACCAAGCCATCGACAAGCAACGCACCTTCGGCGGCGACATCAACCTCACGCTCGACATCATGCTCCAAGCGAGAATCCAGGCCCTGCTCGACCCAACGCTCGGGCTGGCGCGCGTGCAAACTTGGCACAACAACCGCGAGCAACTCGACCCCGATGACCCCAGTAGCCCGCTTGTCATGCCCGTCGGCACGCCGCTGGATGCAGCCGTCGTCGTGATCGATATCGACACCGCTGAGATACTCGCGCTCGTCTCGACACCARCCGGCGGCGCCCTGCCCGCCGACCCGGCAGAGCGTGAGATTTATATGCAAACCAGAAGACATTGGGTCAACCGCGCCGTCTCTATGCCGATGCCACCTGGTTCGATTGTCAAGGCGCTCATGCTCTGCAGCGCACACACCCAAGGCGTGCTCGAACTCGACGAACAGATATCATGTACCGGCCACTTCTATCCGCACGAACCAAACATGCTCCGATGCTGGATCTATAAACAGTTCGGCTCGACGCACGATGTACGCTTTGGCCACCCGCCCGACGGCGCAGAAGCGATCAAAGGCTCCTGCAACATATACTTCTACACGCTGGGCCAACGCATGGGCCCACGCGGGATTGTCGAGTTCTACCGCTCCATCGGAGTCGGCGAGCCGCTGGAATTGCACCTTGATCAGATGCTCAGCGGTTGGCTCGGGTATCAGAACAAACCAGAAACAATCACGGAGGGTGAATCGATCCTGATGGGCATCGGCCAAGGCCCGGTCGCGTGGACACCCGTTCATGCAGCCGATAGTTTCGCAACACTCGCCCGAGGCGGGGTCAGGATCAAACCAACCATCATCGCCATAGATGAGCCACCTCAAACCACCGACCTGGGCTTTGATCCTGCGATCGTCGAAGAAGCGCTCGATGGCCTGTCGATGGTCGTCAACGACCCAGACGGGACGGCGCACCATGTCACGCTCGACAACGACCAACGCTTCGACATGTTCGATGTCCAAGGCGTTGATGTCTGGGGCAAAACCGGGACCGCCACTGCCCCCGAACTTCGATTTGAAGGCCGAGTCATCCGCCGGGGCGACCACTCGTGGTTCGTCCTGCTCTGCGGCCGAGGTCGGCCCCAGTACGCCATCGCCGTCGTTGCGGAATACGGCGGGTCGGGCGGACGCGTCTCGGGACCGATCGCAAACCAAATCGTCCACGCCCTTGTCGCCGAGGGTTATCTGTGAATCT
>NVSP01000206.1 GCA_002732755.1 Phycisphaera sp. | reverse complement strand
CGCAGGAACGCTTGCGTCTCGAAGCGACCGACTTTGAGGAGACCCAGCCTCTGGTGTTCACCGGCAAAGAGAACTACGCCTACATCGCGGGGACAGCGATCGAGGAGTTTCTCGAGATGCTGGGCGTGGTCATCTGGTTCTGGGTGATGTTCCGCGCTCGAGCCGAGAACAAGACTCCCAAACGATTGCAGGCTTCCCTTCTGGAAGCGAAGCCTCTAAAGATCACGCCAGCAGTCGCTGCTGGCTTGGCGAGCAAGGCTTCGACCGTGACCGAATTGGTAAACGCCATCGAGGAAGAGGAAACCAGACTGGGCGGCTAAATCGTGGGCTGCCTGTGCTCAATACGATCTGCCCAACGGAAACTTCTCCCCCTGATCCGGTAACCCAAAACTAGACTTGGACATCCATTTCTCCAGTGGTCGTGTCTCCATTCCCTGTAAGCTGATGTCTGTGATTTGGGGCACGCATAGCAGGGTGCCTCCATCGACGGAGACTGAAATGGATGACAATGCAGGTGCCAGTGCAACTCAGTTGCTGACCCGGGTGTCTGCTGGGGAGTCGGGGGCTGTGGATCGGCTCACACCGATCGTGTACGAGCAGCTTCGCGCGATGGCGACCGGATTTCTCGCGGGCGAGCGAGCGGGGCACACGCTGCAACCGACAGCTCTGGTTCACGAGGCGTATGTCAGGCTGATCGATCAGCGGTCGGTCGATGAGAACAACCGGGCGGCGTTCATGGGGCTGGCGGCGACCATCATGCGGCGGATTCTTGTCGATCATGCACGCGCCAAGAAAAGAGTGAAGCGCGGCGGGTCAAGCCGACGCGTTGAACTCAGGGAATCCCAGATCAGTGGCACTGCGCCGAGCAAGGACGATCTCTCGATCGACATCGAGCGGATGGACTTGGCGCTTGTGAAGTTGGCWGACCTTGATCCGCGTAAGGCGCGATTGATCGAGCTTCGTTTCTTTGGCGGGCTTGATGAGAACGAGTCGGCGAATCTGATCGGGATCTCACGAGCCACCGCATCGCGCGAGTGGCGGATGGCGCGGTCGTGGCTGGTCAGAGAGCTTTCTTTGATGGCAGAATCTGAGGGAGAGATCGGGCGTGACTGAGGCTGAACGATTCCAAAAACTCGACCGCTTGTTCCAGGAGGTCTGCGATCTGCCCGAGGCCGACCGCGCCTCCCGGCTTGTCGAGCTTGCGCCGGATGATGAACCCCTGCGGAGCGAGGTGCTTGAGCTGTTGCAAGCCGAGGCGGATCAGGCCAGCGGCGTAACGCCCGAAGAGTTCCAGAGCGGGATAAGCCGGGTGCTCGCTGAGTCCGCAGCCGAGCCTGTCGCCGTTGGGAGCTACCGGATTCTTCGCAAGCTCGGCGAAGGTGGCATGGGTGTTGTCTACGAAGCTGAGCAGCAGAGTCCGCAGCGGACCGTGGCGCTCAAACTACTCAAGCCGGGGCTTGCGACCCCGGAGCTGATCCGGCGTTTTGAGTTCGAGGCGAAGGCTCTTGGGCTTTTGCACCATGAGGGCATCGCACATATCTACGAAGCGGGCGTCAGCGAGTCGGTCGCCGGCCCGAGGCCATTCTTTGCGATGGAGCTGGTCGAGGKCGAATCGCTTGGCGATTGGGCCAAGAACTCGGGGGCTTCGATCAAGGATCGGTTGAACCTGATCGCGCTCGTGTGCGATGCGGTTCAGCACGCGCACTCCAAGGGCGTTGTTCACCGGGACCTCAAGCCCGCCAACATTCTTGTGACCAAAGAAGGGCTGCCCAAGGTGCTCGATTTTGGTGTTGCGAGGACCGTGGAGTCGGGGGAGGTTGGCGAGGATTCTTTGTACACCAAGCCCGGGCAGATGGTTGGGACCATGCCGTACATGAGCCCCGAGCAGCTTGGTGGCGCAGCGGACGGAGTTGATACGCGCTCAGATATCTACAGCCTCGGCGTGGTGATGTACGAGCTGATGTCCGGCGAGCTGCCAAACAACATCGAGGGGCTGGGGCTCATCGAAGCCGCCCGTGAAATCCAGGACCGAAACGCGGCCAAACTGTCAACATACAACACGCGCTTTCGTGGCGACATCGAGACGATCGTTGGCAAAGCGCTCGCCAAAGAGAAGTCGGCCAGATACCAGACGGTCGCAGCGCTCGCCGACGACATCAGGCGGTATCTTGCGGATGAAACGATCTCAGCGAGGCCACAGAGCGCGGTGTACCAGATCAGCAGGTTCGCCAAACGAAACAAACTGATGGTGGGTGTTATTGCGGGGCTTGTCGTTGCAATGGTCCTTGGGATCACCGGGACATCGTTCGGCTTTATCAAAGCCAACAAGCAGACGCGTCTCGCAGAAGAACGGCTGGTTGAATCCGAGCGTCAGATCGAGATCGCCGAGCAGGTGACCAGCTTCCTCAACAATGATGTGCTCGCAGCGGTCGTGCCTAGCGAGCAGGGGCATGAGGTCACGGTCCGTGAGGCGCTCGATGCTGCGGCTGCAAAGATTGACGAACGGTTCGATGAAGCCCCTGCAACGAAGGCTGCGATCAGCAACAACATCGGGAATGTGTACTTTGCGCTCGGAGAGTTCGCCGAGGCTGAGAAGCTAATCCGTGATGGCGTTGAGTTGTTTGGTTCATCGCTCGGTGAAGACCACGAGTTGACCCGGTGGGCCAAGCGTGATCTTGGGATACTGCTGCGCGATATGGGCCGGTTTGATGAGGCCGAAGAAATACTCGATCGGCTCCTTGCTCAAAGCGTCGAGGATCTGGGGCCAACAGACAAGCTGTCGATTGATCTTCTGCTCACAACCGCAGAGCTTAGGGCAAACATGGGCGACTACGAAGAATCGCGCGAGTTGCTGGAGGTGTTTCAAGCTCGGCGAGAGGGTGTGTTACCCGATGACGATTCATCCGTTCTTTACGCGCTGATGGTCGCGGCATCGCTTGATCTACAGCTAGGGCGACCTGAGCGTGCGGAGGAAAGCAACCGCAAGATCCATCGCATCCGTGTYGAGAAYGATGGTCCTGATGCCGCAAGGACACTCATCGCAGAGCAYAATCTCGCGACAAGTCTTGAAGCACTCGGTCGGTATGACGAAGCGCTGCCCTTGTATGAGCATGTGTATCGGGTTGAGAAGGAGCGTTCGGGGCCGGACAACCCGGATCTTTTGGTGACGGCRCACAATCTTGCGTTTTTATACCAGAACTTAGGTCAATTCGGGAAGGCCGAACCGATGTTTCGGGACACGCTCGAGCGTTGCAAGATTGTATTTGGTGAGATGCACCCGGGCACGATGACATGTACAAATAGTTTGGCTTCACTCCTGCGTGAAACCGGCCGGTTAGATGAAGCCGAGATTCTGCTTCGCGGTGCGTACGAACGGCTACAAGCAGAATCGACGGATGTATCGCCGACAGCCGTCGAGCTTGGATCCAACTACGCGGTCGTGCTGGCACAGGTTGGCAAGCCCGAGGAAGCGGATCCGATCTTCGAGTTTGCCGTGGCAGGCATGCGCGAGATGTTCGGCAGTGCTCATCCCAAACTCGGTTCTTCGCTAAGCTCTTGGGGCAGAAACCGGTTGCTCATGGGTGATATCGAGGGGGCTGAGCCGTTGCTTCTTGAGGCGTACGAGATGCTCTTGGAGGTTGGTGAAGCAGAAGATGCAGCAACCGCCGCTGGCAGGCTCGCCGAGGTGTACAGCAAGCTCAATCAACCGGAAGAGCGGTCGCTCTGGCTTACGCGGTCAGGCTCTGACGACCCCGAGTGAAGCCCAAACGCCCATATTTATACCCAACAGGTAGGATTTCTGCGGGAGATTACTGGTCCCTGTGTGATCGCGGCGCATCTTGTAGGTGCAAACGCACCAGTGGGGGATCAATGCGATCCTTGGTGCAGGCGGTTAGAAGGGGAATCTGTTATGTCTATAGGTATCAAGTGCGCGCTTATCGCGGCTGGTCTTGCTGTGTCCGCAACTTCTGCTGCTCAGCAGGTTGTGCTTCTCGATTTTGACTCCGGTTTCAATGGGAACATAAATTACACCGCAGCCATGCGTTCTCAGGTGCAGTCGATCATGGAGACCCAGTGGTCCATGTTCGATATTTCGTTTACGCAKACCGCTCCGGGTGGGCTGTTCTCGAGGCTGACCTTCAACGCGGGCAGCCCCGGCGGATTGGCCCAGCACATTGACTTTAGAAATCTCGTACAGAACGACACCGCTGTCATCAACATTGACGGCCTAGGCATCGCCAGCAGCAACTATGTTGCCTCGTCGGCGAACATCGGCTCGCACGAACTCGGYCACCTTGTCGGCATGCGTCACCGCGACTCCTTCGGCCCGATCGGTTCGGGTGTCTATGCCCCGCTTGGTGTTGGCCCGTTTACGCCGAACTATCCCGGCCCCGTCGGTGCGGTCGAAACAGGTGATCACATTATGGCGACGCCTGCGTTTGGAGCGCCGCTGTCTGGGATCTTTACGCCCWATTGGTTGAGCGAGAGATCGGCGATCAAGATGGAGTTTGCTCAGAGCGGCACTGTTGTTGCCGAGGCTGGCGGACCGAACGATTCGATCGCAGATGCGCAGGCGCTGAGTCTTGGGAACATGACTGTTCCCAACACCATCGTCAGCGGCGACAACGCCGGTATCGGTGATTTCTCCGTCGATGCGATCACGGTGACCGCTGATCTTRCSAGYGGCGATSYMMSYGAYTWCTACAGCTTYRRTGCSAGYGCTGGYGAYCTKATGAACTTYGAGGTSATGTCMMGSGTTCTYRRCMGGATCGGMAAYTCSATCGATTCGATGATCAGTATTCTYGACTCGAACGGYGTTCTGGTTGACTACTACGGYTCKGTCGCGATGAACGATGAYGARATMGAGACRACGGAYTCRGTYATTATMGATCTSMTCATCCCGAGYGACGGCACATAYTATGTGAWGRTYGAGSCSTTTASMTCSGGTGACASGGGCGGCTAYGAGMTGTTCATGAGCCGGTTCAACGGGGCAGTCCCCGCGCCATCGTCTGTTGCGATCTTGGCACTCGGCGGCGTGATCGCGACGCGGCGTCGCAGGTGAGTCGAACCCAAATATAGCCCCCGCTCCCGAGGCCTCTTGAGCTCCTCCCGAGCCCTGTGGAGTTCTTCCCGAGACATCTTGAACCCTTCCCGAGGCTTGTCGAGTTCCTCCCGAGGTCTCTTGAGCCTTTCCCGAAGCCTGTAGAGGAGCTGCCCG
>NVSP01000205.1 GCA_002732755.1 Phycisphaera sp. | reverse complement strand
CTAGTACGCCTTCTAAGATTAGGAGGGGAGAGGGACGAGATCGGGGTGCAAGGAGGGGAGAGGTAGACTTCTTCTTTGTCTGAATACGCATTTTCCTCGAGGGATGTATCTCCCTTTTCAAGATCTTTAGGGAAGAAAGGGGGAGTAAGAGAAGCCTCCTTTCCTCCCTCCTTCTCCATTACCTTCTCCTTCTTCTTCCCCTCTCCTTGGCTCTCCCTTGATTCCTTCTCTCCTTCTTCCTTATTCTTCCCCTCTTTCTCATTATTCTTCCTTTTTCTTTTTCTTTTCTCTCTCTCTTTCTCTTCCTCCTTCTCTTTCTCCTTCTCAGTCTCCTTCTCCGGACTCAAAGAGAGAGAAGGAGAGGAGGGATTGGGAGGATGGGAGGAAGAAGAGGATGAGGAGGAAGAGGAAGAGGAGAAGTTAGGAGTTAGGCGGGTTCTTTGAGCGCCAAGCGTTTTAGGGGGAGCACTTGGGTTCCTTGGGAAGACTTTCTTTGGTTTGCTGGTGCGGAGAGTAAAATCGATCGAATGTTGAACGCGCGAACGAATTCGAGAGGGTTCAAAACAAAGTTTGAAATCTTTCAGAGTCCGAAACCTGTTTCGGACAAGATTCGCCGCTGTTTCTTGACCAAAATCAGCAAAACCGTAGTAATCAGTGTCATTTCTCGCATTGAGTTGAGTGGGGGGTACCGACTCTGACCATGGGCTTGCAACTCCCTTGCGAGGGCTTCAGGTACATTCCCCGCCGGAAAAGGACATCTCACGATTCCATGGCCTGGTAAACCACACTGGTTACACATCCATCCGACCCTGAAGGATGACCCTTGCGGGTTTGTCACGCAGTTTCTCGGCCAATGTCTCGTCGAGCCACACCTGGAGCATGGGGCCCGCTGGCCTGGTTGTTGGTTCCCGATTCGTCTCTGGTCTCCGTTGGTCTGCTGGTTGCCTCCGTTGTTTTGGTTGCCTCCGTTGTCTTGGTTGCCGCCGTTGTACTGGTTGCCGCCACTGTTCCGTTGACCATTGTTGAAATTGTTGTTGTAGTTGTTGAAGTTGTTGTAGTTGTTGTTGTTGTTGTTATTGTTGTTGTTGTTGTTGTTGTTTCTGGACCTATTGCTAAAAAGTTCACTCGCTATCTCCATTGCGTCGCTCCATGGAAAATCGCCTCGAAATAACTTCATCCCTGGGTATGGGATCTTCAGCGCTTCCCTGGTGTCGTCGTTCACTCTTTTCGCCCATTTCTTCTTCACCGCTCCCTCGCTCTTTCCCAGTACTTCCGCCAGGTAAGTCAGTCTCACTTTCAGGATTCTCGGGTCCTCTCTCCAACCTTGTTTCGCTTCCTCCCACTCGGTCGCAACCTTCATCTCCCAGCACTCTCCGTACACCCCGCGTAGCACGCTCTTCTTCAGGTCCGTTCCCAYGTCRAAATCGCTGATGGCTTCTCTCGCGATTGGTGCTGCTTGCCCCACCAACTTCGTCCTCAAGGCGGTGGGTAGAATCATCRGTTCCCTCRACCTTGACAAAATCGTTTCCACGTCTTGGAACCACGCGAGGTACTCCGAAGGGCTGGACCTCACRTCAACTTTCTTCTCTGGGACTTGTTTCGGAATCGTCATGTCCAGGTGTTCTGTCTTGTCATCATCGCTTCTGGGTCCCGCTGACCCCAGAAGTGTAAGAACGGCTTTCAACGAGTCTGCCTCCGCGAGTGCCGACATTCTTGCTTCGGTCGTTTTTGCTTGAATCGCCGCTTTCTTCGCTTCATCGAGCTGCTTTGTGATGTTTCTGATTGTATCTTCGTCCTCTTTTTGTTGTTCGGTTCTCTCCTCTTTCGACTTGTCTCTTCGATCTTTCTTCTTTTGTCTCTCTAATTCTTTGACCTCTTTCTCCAAATTCTTCAGATACTGTCTTTTCTCGTCCAGCTCGTTCCCGGCTCCGCTCGATGACCCGCTCGTACTCATGACTCCCAACGACCTCCTTCGACCAATGACCAACGACCAAACGGCTGTGCCGTTGTGCAGGAAAAAATAAAAGATATGCCTAACTGGCCAACAAAGGTACACAAGCTCCTGTCAAGTTCAGGCACGAAAAGCCCCAAGGCCAACCGAACCCCTTTTATCTTTATTAGTTAAATAGTTGTTTCCACAACCCGTGACTTCTCCTTCTCTCTCTCCCTCCCAATCTCCCTTAACTCCCCATTTGCACCTCCTTACTCACAACCCCGTTTGTACCCCCTTTTCTCACAACCCCGTTTGTACCCCCTTACTCTTAGCCTTGTTTGCACCCCCCCTTAATTACTTCCCGACTGCACCTTTTCCCCTCAAACCCCACATGCACCTCCGCCACTCTCCCTTGCTCTTCTCCACAGCCCCCCCCAAGTCATCCTCACCCCGTGAGGAATGACGACACAAAATAAAGAAAAACAAAAATCAACCACTCCTCTGTGCCTTCTTCCGCTTCCTCCAAAAATTCTCAATCGCTCTTTCCGCTCCCACTAAATTGCTCTCATGTTCCCATGTCCTCTCCTTCCAACTGGTCCACTTCACTTTGTACTCTTGCCCATCCTCTCCTGCTCTCACATCCTCAATCCATGTTACCTGAAATTTCTCTCCTTCATCCTCCTCCTCTAACACGTCCGCTCGCACCCTCTTCAACTTGTCATGACTGCACTCGCTCCCCCTCAGGTCTTCACCTCCCATCCCCTCCAATGTGTATTTTCTCGACGCTGCATCATACTCTCGAATTCGGAACGGCCCATCAAATCTGTTGTCTTGCTTCGCCATAATGTTCTGCTCTTGCATCACAACCTCTCCTGGTGGGAAAATCACGTCCGTCGTCGCCCTTCTGTCATTCGCTGCTTCGCACCCTTTCTCGCTCGCCTCCTCAGCATGTTTCTTTATCTCTGGATAGACCACCTCTAGCATGTCTCTCATTCGCCTCTGCAACGCTTCTTCATCACGYGGTGWCTCACCATCYGGGTAGACTCCTTTTCTCCTGGCGAACATGAGATGAAATGGAGCTGACTTYGTCCGTTGACTCAGTCTATCGTTCAACTCTGCTTGTATTGATGATAGTTCTTGATGCCACTCGTTTGGTCTTCTGTCGCATCGTTTCGCTGTTACCAGTCTGACTTCTTTTATCGCTCTCTCCACCGCCGCATTTTGTTCATGAACTCCCGGGATCGTCTTCTTCGCACTCACTCCTATGAGGTTCAGGACYTGTGACATCACRCTCCCAGATAGATTTGATGCTCCATCAGTGACCACTTCGTCTGGCCARCCAAACTCRTTAAATATTTTGATCATCTTCTTGGCTATGGCGAACGCGTCCGTGTCCTTCAGGKCTCTCAGCCAGATGAATCTCGTCGCGCTGTCGACCATGACTAGTATATACCTTCGTCCCTCCGATGTCAGCAGCGCCCCCAGTAGGTCAATGTGTACYCTCTGCAACGGTTCTTGWACTACCGCTCCCGTCATYGCATGGAAACCTCTCTTCCCMACRTTRTGTCTGAGGCATTTCCGGCACCTCTGYGATTCTCTCCTYGCGTCTCGCATCATGTCCGTCCAGAAATACCCGTCTCGAAACAGCTTCTCGAAAGTGCCCATTGGGCCTTGGTGTGACGCCTTGTGTGCTGCCTTCAGTAGTGCTTCCCTTTCTTCCAAACTCTCGACGAACTTCGCTTCCAGGACTCCTTCCGCAAACTCCTTCTCCATGTGTCTGAGGCCCGCGCTTGGTCTGGAATCTGATTGAAGTTCTGTGTCATCGTCTGGGTCTGGTGCATCATCCAGTGCCTTTTCGAACTCCTCCTCTCTCCTCCTCGCCAGTCGTTCGCTCCTCCTCGCTCCAACTGACAGCTCGGCCAGAACTGTCTTCTCTTTTGGTAGAAGCCCATACAGGTGCGACAGGTGGTGTGGGAGTACGTTCTCGACTCCAGGTTTGTGCGAAATCGTGAACCGAAAACCCGCCAAGAACCGTGCCCAGTCTCGCGCCATGTAGCTCTTCGCTTTGTGGAGGTAGATCAGGGCTTTGTTGTCTGTCTCTACTGAGAAAGTGTGGTCGAGTAGAAGATGTTCCCACTTGTGAAGTGCAAACATTATCGCCAGCAGTTCCCGCTTCGTCGCCGGGTAGTTCTTTTGGCCCTTCCTCAACGCTCTCGCTCCAAATGCGACATACTTCCTCTCCCCGTCCACCATCTGGTACAGCACTGCGCCCACGCCGAACTGCGACGCGTCTGTGGCGATATGGAAATCTTTGTCAAAGTCAGGCTTGTGTATGACTGGTGCTGACTGAAGTACTTTCTTCATTCTCTGGAACGCCTTCTCCTGCTCGTCACCCCAGTCTCCTTCTTTCCAATTCTTTTTCGTCGCCAACGCTTGCAATGGACCCACCAATCTCGCATAGAGAGGAATCTGCTCCCTCAAAAAATTTGTGAAGCCCAACAGCGACTGCATCTCTGTCTGCCCTTTTGGTCTCTCCATCTTCTCGAAACACCTGGTCTTCTCTGGGTCCAAGAACATCTTTCCCTTCTCGCACATGAACCCGAGGATCTTGAGTCTCTTGTAACCCACTTTGCACTTCTTCTGATTCAACTTCAAACCCGCTCGTGTGAGTCGACCGATCATTTCTGCAACGCTCTCTGCAAATTCGACTTCGTCTTCTCCATCATACAAAACGAAACAATTGTCTACATACACTTCCCAATTCTCGGTCCCCTTCTCCCCTTTCCGGAGTTGTTTCTCGACCGACCACTGGCAATGGGTGGCTGCGCCCGACTCGCCAAACCACATTCTCGTCATCTGCTCGCGTTGTCCACTCACTGGGTTGGTGAATGCTGATAGTCGGCTCGACGCGTCGTCCAGTAAGAACTGATGAAATGCTGCTGTCAGGTCCAAATCCGCCATGAAGCGTGCCTTCATTGCTTTGCGGACGATCTTGGATATCCTGGGAAGGACGTAGCTGTCTCCTTCGTTCATCTCGTTGAGTGCCCTCGCATCGATGCATAGCCTTATATCGTCGAACACCACGCCGCCCGACTTCTTCGGTACCGCTACCAGTGGGTTGTTGTTGGGATTTCCTGGTTCGATCATCTTCGACCATTGGTTCGCGCGCCATAGCTTCAATCGGTCGTCTGACTTCTCGAGAAGGCCTCGGCGCATAGGATATTGCCAAGTCCACGTCGACTTCCCTGGTGCAATGTCGAAATGATAGATCGTCTCTGGGTCGTTGCAAAAAGTACTTGTCGG
>NVSP01000204.1 GCA_002732755.1 Phycisphaera sp. | reverse complement strand
AGCTTTTAGACGAAATCGAGCCGCTGGCAAAGAAACGCCGCATGACCGGCACCGGACGGTCCATCGCCAAACGGTACTTCGCCGAGCTCGGGCTCAGCAAGATCACGCTCAGCCCCTTTGGCTGGGGCGAGGTCTGCTTCCGCGACTACGAAGCCATCGCCTGCGGCTCGCTGCTCGTCAAACCCGACATGTCACACCTTGAAACCAGTCCCGACATCTATATCCCCGGCGAAACCTATGTCCCGATCCCGTGGGACTTTCAAGGCGCAGCCGAGGTGTGCGAGAAGTATCTGAACGATCCCAAAAAATCCAAGCGGATCATTAAGAATGCGCGCTCAGTGCTCCTGGAGTATTTCAACACGGACGGGTTTGTGCAGGATATTGACAAAGCCATGGGCGCCATGAGGTAACTGCTACACTCGTAACGAGGTCTACGCCGCATGCCGACGGACACCAAATCTCTCGGGCTCGCCGAATTGATCGCTATTGGCATTGGCGGGATGATCGGTGGCGGGATTTTTTCTGTGCTCGGCATCGCCGTGGGTATCTCGGGCCACGCTGCGCCTTTGGCATTTGGGCTTGGCGGCTTGATCGCTCTGCTTGCTGGCTACTCCTATGTCAAACTCGCCCTCGTCTTCCGCGATGACGGCGCCAGCTTTACCTACCTCGAGCACGCCTTCCCAAAACACCAGAACATCGCCGGGATCATGGGCTGGACAGTTATCGTCGGCTACATCGGAACGCTCGCCCTCTACGCCTTCACCTTTGGGGCCTACGGTGCGGACCTGCTCGGTAGCGCGGGCTCCACGCCTGTCCGGGTTGTTCTCTCAGTCGGTGTACTCATCACTTTTTTGATTATTAATCTACTCGGCACAAAGACCAGCGGCAAGTCCGAGGACATCATCGTCTATACCAAGGTCGCCTTGCTCGCGCTCATCGGGATCGCTGGTATGCGATCGGTGACAATGGACCACCTCACGCCCGTGTTCGACCGCGGCGGCGCATCGGTCTTTGTCGCCGGCGCGACGGTCTTTGTTGCGTTCGAGGGCTTTCAACTCATCACCAATGCTGTCACCGAAATCCGCGACCCAGACAAAAATGTACCACGAGGGATCTACGGCTCGATCATCATCACCACACTAATCTACCTCGGGATCGCATTCGYCGCGGTGGGCAGCCTGAGTGTTGCCGAGCTTGTCAACGCCGAGGAATACGCACTCGCCGTCGCGACTGAACCCTCGCTCGGAAACGCCGGGCGGGTGCTTGTCGCGATCGCAGCGCTGCTTGCCACATCGTCTGCGATCAACGCCACACAACTGGGCGCCTCGCGCATGATGTCGCAGATGGCGACCGAGAAGATGATGCCAAGGGCTATGTCGTTTCGGAGCCGAAAGACTCGCGTACCGATCGTTGCGCTGATCGTGCTGACAACTCTTGGTATCGCGTTCACATCGCTCAACTCGCTCGAAACCATCGCAACCTTCTCAAGCCTGACATTCCTGATCGTCTCGCTTGGTGTCGCGATCGCCAATCTCAAACTCCGTCAGCAAACAAACGCAAACCGGCCGCTGGTGGTCTTTGGTATCTGTGTCATTCTTGTCACAATTACTCTGCTTATCAGCCACATGTGGAGCGAAGCACGCCAGACGCTCTACTCTGTTGCAACGCTCTATGGCTCTGTCTTTATTGCTGAGTTTCTATTTAGTAAGCGGGGTGTCTTTAGCCGCCACGGATAAACAGTACTATCAGAGCCAAGTCTGAAACTGATTCATACCGCAGTTGATTCTTTTTCAACAAACAGCTTTTTCGCCTCGCCCGCGATATAGAAGCTGCCGGTCACGCAGATCAGATCGCCCTTGCCCACGGCTCTTGCTGCGATATTGATCGCTTCTTTCACACAAGGCTCGACCTGCGACATCTTGCCAGTCAAACTTGTGTATCGACTCCGAAGCATCTCGGGGTCGGCGGCYCGTGGGTTGTCCGCGGCTTTGGTGAAGATGATCTTGTCGGCGCCGCGYGAGATTTCTTCGAGCATCGCRTCRATGTCTTTGTCCRCSGAACACCCAAAGACSACAACCATCGAGTCGTACTTGATGTGCGCCCCGATCGCGCGGACGAGCGCGCCGATGGAATCCTTGGTGTGGGCACCATCGACAATCGTCTTGGGTTGCTCCCACACAACCTCGGCKCGRCCCATGCTCAGCGTTTGGGCRAGSCCCTCGGCGACGCGGACTTCTGGGGTGTCGAACCCGAGCACCCGCAGGCGGTCGAGCGCTGCAAGAGCCAAGCCGCAGTTGTGGGCCTGGTGCTCGCCCGGCAGGGGGACCGCGATGTGCTCGTAGTCGCCTCGTTCGGTCATCAGCCCAACGCGCATATGCGGCCCGAGGTTTGCATCCGCCTCAAAACGCCGGTTGAACCCGATGTCCACGCCGAGCACGGCCAGCGATGCACCAACTTCCTCGGCGACGCTGCGCAGCACCTCGGTCACCTCGTCGCTCTGCGGCACGGTGATCGCGGGTACGCCCGGCTTGAAGATACCCGCTTTTTCCCGAGCGACTTTGGCAAGCGTGGACCCAAGAATCTGCGTGTGTTCGAGCTGGATCTGGGTGATGCAGGTGATCGCGGGCGTGATGATGTTGGTCGCGTCGAGCCTGCCGCCGAGGCCGACTTCGATGACCGCAAGATCAACCGCTTGCTCAGCAAAGTAGACGAACGCCATCGCGGTCATGACCTCGAAGTAGGTCGCCGACCCGAACTCGGCTTCGACCTGACCTGCCGCCGCGATGACGGCGTTGAAGTGTGTTGTAAAATCCAACTCGTCGATGGGTGCGCTGGCGATGCGGATGCGCTCGCGGACATCGACAAGGTGCGGCGAGGTGTAGAYGCCCACGGCGTAGCCGCAGCCGGCAAGACTCGCAGCGAGCATCTCGGCGGTCGATCCCTTGCCTTTGCTGCCGGCGATGTGAACAAAGGTCTGCCCATTGTGCGGGTTGCCAAGCGCCGACATGATCGCGCGCATCCGGTCGAGCTTGAGSTGCTCAGAAATCGACTTGCCCGGCCGCTGTGTTTCCATGTTGGGCAGCGCTTCGAGCGCCCGCGATGCCTGCGTGTAGGTGCGCATCGGCTTGAGCTCAGCGAGACGCTGCCCCGCCAATGCCGACTGGGCTTTGCTCGGTTGTGATTTGCGCTTGGTTGGCATCGGGTTCCACTGTACACCGCGAGGGCTGTTGTTCCAACACAAGTTATGCGATGTTGCGAAATTCTCGGCCCGATGAATGCACACTCTCCGACACCAATCAACAGGCAACTGACAGACAATCCACAGGGTTATGGTCTGTTCCGGGTTATCTATCACCCGTGTTGGTGGCTTGGCAATTAGAAACTGTGGACAACGGTCATCAGCCGCTTCATTTCGGCGACCGCTTGCCGCAGCCCTGTATACACAGATCGGCTGACGATCGCGTGGCCGATGTGCAACTCCTCAATACCAGACAGCGCCGCGATCGGCTGGACATTGTGGTAGTTGAGCGCGTGCCCAGCGTTGAACCTCATGCCCGCTGCACGGATCCGATCACCCGCAGCCGCCACGCGCGCAAGCTCGTCGGCGAGCGGCTTCTTGCGGAAGTCGCCACCCTCGACCGAGAACGCGTGCGCGTACGGCCCGGTATGAATCTCGCACACATCAAACCCGGCGCGCCGGCACGCATCGACCTGCGCATCTTCCGCATCGATAAACGCGCTGACGATCAGCCCCGCCGCGTGCAGCCGATCGACCGTGCCCTGCATCTCTGAAACCTGGCCCGCGACATCCAGCCCGCCCTCGGTCGTGACTTCCTCTCGCCCCTCGGGGACAAGCATCACGGTGTGCGGCTTGAGCCGTTCTGCGATCGCGACCATCTCGGCGGTCGCTGCCATCTCAAGATTCAGCTTCACCTTGACCAGTGAACGCAAAAGCTCAACATCCCGGTCCTGGATATGCCTGCGGTCTTCGCGGAGGTGGACCGTAATGCCGTCGGCACCCCCAAGCTCAACCTCGTGCGCAGCGCGCACCGGGTCAGGCTCGCCCGCGTGCGGGTCCATGCCTTTGTACCGCGCCTGGCGAATGGTTGCCACATGATCGATATTCACACAGAGTTGAATCATGGATGATCCTAGGATGAGTTCACCCGTGCCACCGACCTGTCTTCAGGTCAGTGTTTCCAGTGATGCGATCCTTGCAGAGCACTGACCTGAAGACAGGTCAGTGGCACGAAGACCTACCCGAAATACTCCGCCTCGAACTCGGGCTTATCGCCGGACAACACCGCCCAGACATCCCGCACCACCCAACTCATCGCCAAGCTGGCAGCCTTGGTCGCCCCGCCGATGTGTGGCGTCAGATGCACATTCTTGATATCAAGCAGCGGGTACGCCGCATCGAATGGCTCAGGCTCGTGCACATCCAGCAGAGCGCACGCCTTTGGGTGCTCGATCATAAACGCAGCGCACGCGAACGCATCAACCACAAAGCCCCGGCTCGTGTTGACAAACACAACATCGGCCTTCATCTGCGCAAACTCGGCAGCTGCGATGATGGCCCGGTTCCCCGGCGAGCCATCCACATTGATCGTCAACACATCGCTCGATGCCAACAGCTCATCCCGGTCAACCGGCCTTGCCCCAAACCGCTCGTCCTCTGCGATCTCTTGCGTGTCGTGATACATCACATCCATACCAAACGCGCCCGCAACCTGCGCGATGCGCGAACCGATCCGGCCTAGACCCAGAATCCCAAGCGTCATCGACCCAAGCTCTCGCGTGCCGGTGAGCTGACGGCGCGCTTCTTTCCACGCAGCAAGATCGCAAATCGGCTTGTGCAGAAACACGCGAGGCCGAACCACATCGAGCAGCATCGCAAAGACAAGCTCCACCACCGCCTGCGTGTTCGCCCCCGGCGTATGAACAACACGCACGCCCCGCTCTTTGCACACAGCGAGATCGATCGTGTCCAACCCAACGCCGGCGCGCCCAACAACCCGCAGCTTCTTCGCGGCTTCGAGCATCTGGGCATCCACCGGCGTGTACGAACGAACAACAAGCCCCTCGGCTTGGAGCAGGTGCGCACGAAAATTCGCCTCATCGCATCGGCACCGAACAAGATCGCATCGCTCGCTGAGCCACGCTGCGCACACCTCGTCAAGATCCTCAGCCTGAATCACCAGCGGCTTGTCGCTCACGGCTGGCTATGACCGCCGGTGCTGCCGGAGTT
>NVSP01000203.1 GCA_002732755.1 Phycisphaera sp. | reverse complement strand
TCGGCAGAGGGCGAGCCGTCGGCCGTCGGTGGCGACCATTTCGATTTTTTCGCCGTCGCGTTTCATGAGCACGCCGTTGATGGCGTAGCGGGTGTTTTCGCGGGCAGCGGCGAAGACCGTTTTGGTGATGAGGTTGCCCAGCACGCCGGCCTGGAGGGTGAAGGTGTCCTTTGGTTTGGGGCCGGTCTTGCCGCTGGCGATCTCGGCGAAGGATTGGAGTTCTGGGAAGTCGGCGGCGGGGTAGCCGAAGATTGTGAAGTGGGCATCGGTACCCTTGATGTGGCAGGCGTCGTTGTCGGTCTCGATGGTGAGGGTCGGCTCGTTGTCCTCGGCTCCGATGATCTGGCGGAGTTTGTCGGCAGGGACGAGGGCTGCGCCGGCTTCTTCGACCTGAACGGACACGGTTGAGATGCGGACGGAGACCTCGCCATCGGTTGCTTCGAGTGTGAGCGAACCTGAGCCGGAATCGCCCTCGGCGGTGAGCTTGATGCAGGCAAGCTGTGGCTTGGGTGAGCGCGTGTTGACCACGCTGGCGACAACACTTACGGCGTCTAAGAGCGCGTTTCGATCACAAACAACCTTCATGGCAGGCATCCTAGGGGTAGAGACCGGCGGGTGGCAAAACAGCCCCCCTCGTGGTCGATGGGAGAGTGTACGCTTGATGCTGTGGGTGAGGCGTGGCTTAGTTGGAAACGACCGAGCCATCGAACCGGACGCTGTTTCGACCGTCGGCTCTTTGGGCCTGATCGGGTTCGTCGAGGTGAAACGGGACTTCATCGAAGAGGATTATGCGTCTGGGGTCGGCAGTGAAGTGTTGTAGGGCGGTTCGTCCAAGCCCGGGTTCGTCCGGGATGTCGTAGGGGCGTGTGATATAAGCGTCCCTGACGAGTCCGCTGAGGGCGTACCCATATGAGAATCCGTCGGGGATGAAGCGGTGCCCAAGTGCGTTCAGGCCGGTGTATCGGCGCTGGGCGGGGCATGTCCACGGGGCGTGATCGGTGATTGAGCCGTCATCTAGAAGCCTTGGCAGTTCTGCATCGAGGTATGGCAGAAGGGCCTCGGGCAGTTCAAGCCGAGTGCGGTCTGGGGGCGGCGGGTTGCCGGTGCGGGTTGAGATCCCGATGAAGTTTGAGGAGACTGGGACGGCGTTGTGTGCATCGGCGTACTGAATCATCGCGGTCGCCATGGAGCGGAGTTGGGTTCCGCAGGCGAGTGAGGTCGAGACACGGCGTGCGCCGGAGAGGGCGGGCACGAGGATCGAGATGAGCACGCCGATGATCCCGAGGGTAACCATCAGTTCGATGATTGTGAAGGCTCGGTGCCGCACTATCCGGGATCCTTGGTGTCCAGCCGGATGCCGAAGGCTTGTTCTAAGGCGTAGGCGGCCCGCTCTGCGTTTGGGTTGTCGGAAGATGCGACTTTGCGGAGCAGTTCGGTGAAATCCGGGATTTCCTTGGCCCAGTGGTCCCAGTCGCTCATGGCCACGGCGGATTGTTGTACGGCAGGATCCGCCGACAAGAGGGCATCGCGATAGGTATCAACGAGTCTTTGCCGGGTTTCGTTGGTGAAGGAGTTGTTGTTGTATTCGACGCCGTGAACGAACGCAAAGGCGATCATGGTGACGGCCTTGGCCTGCATTTTGGGATCCTCGTGCCGGGTGGCGACTTCGGCTATCCATTGCCCATCGGTGTCTGTRAAKCCRRCKGARACCGGGCCTCGCATGCARTASGCCGAGAGCGCWGCYGGTGTGCGGATATYGTYKGGRTGRCCAAGGCGATCGGCTTCGRCGAGYGAAACGGCTGGCCTCGGCATCTCGACGAACCCATCGATGGCATCGGTGAAACGGATCACATCGGCTGTGAACACGGGTGTGCCGTCGTCGCGGTGTTCCAATACTTGGAAGCTCGCCGAGGCAGGAGCATCGACCAACTCGCCCACAAACCCTTTCGGGAAGTAGTCAGCGGCTGTTGCGCGGGTGCCAAAGAACCGGGATTGCACGAGGAAGACACCGAGCAGTATTGTCGGGACAGCAACAATGATCATTATCCGCACACGGTTATTTTTGTGCATGGTTCACATGTTCCTTGGTATCAGATGCCACGCTTTCGAATCCCATAGGCAGATCCCCGCGAGTTGGATTGGGCGTGCCACTGACCAGTCTTCGGGTCAGTGCTCTTGGCCATCCTCGATACAGAAACACTAACCTGCGGACAGGTCGGTGGCACGGGGCCATGTACCCGAATGTAACACAAACCGGTGGCGATTGCAAGCCAGACAGTGGGAAGCAGGGAGGCGGAGGCTCGTTCGACAAAGGTCTGGCCCGTGAATTGCTGGGGAAATGGTGTGGGCAGGGGGTGATCGGCTTGCCCTTTGGGGTTGGGGCCGAGATACTCTGGCACGATCGTGGCAGGGGGCAGGCGTTTTGCCCGGCTGTGGTTTGCGTGGGTCGGTTTCATCACATGTGACGGCTTTGGCTGTGGCACCTTGCAAAGGTTCCCCCGCGGGGCCGGTTTGGGGTGTTTCCGGCGGTCGTTGACTCTGGGTGGTTTTCCGGGCGGCTGGTTCGCCGGTCCGGTTTGATTGATGGAAGGATTCGCCGATGTCTTTAGAAGCAGCAATTCATGCACAGGCGATCGAGCTTGATCGGATGTCTTTGGAGATGTGCGCGGCCGCGGGCAGCGGTCACCCGACGACGGCGATGAGCCTTGGGCACATCGTGACGGTGCTGATGTACAGGTCGATGCGGTGGAGCCCGGATCACCCGGACTACCCCACGAGCGATCGGCTTGTCTTGAGCGCCGGTCACGCGGTCCCGATCGTGTACGCGGCTGCGTGCAAGTTGGGCATGGTGGTTGAAGAGAACGGCGAGCGTCGCAAGCTGACCGAGGCCGACGCGATGACGCTGCGCCAGGCGGACTCGACTCTTGATGGKCACCCAAACCCACGCGAGGGCTTCCCGTTCTTTGACGCGGCGACGGGTTCGCTYGGGCARGGGCTTTCGATCGCKGCGGGSATCGCMGAGGCGGCYCGGATGGACGAGATCGACAAGCGGGTGTATTGCATCATCGGCGACGGCGAATCGCGCGAGGGGCAGGTCTCTGAGGCGATGGATATTATTATCGATCGCAATCTGAACAATGTGCTGCCGATCTTTAATTGTAACGAGTTTGGTCAGGCCGACCGCGTGAGCGCACAGCAGTCGCCCGAGAAGCTCAAGGCCAAGCTCGAGGCGTATGGCTTTGATGTGACGACGATCGACGGGCATGCGCCTGAGCAGATTATCAAGGTGTTTGATGCGTTCGCCGAGCGTTCGGCTGGCAACGGCGCACCGATGGCGGTTGTTGCCAAGACGGTCAAGGGCTGGGGTTCGCCTTCGATTCAGGGCGGCGGTTGGCACGGCAAGCCGCCGATGGGCGAGGCGCTCGAGAAGGCGATCTCCGAGATCGATGAGCAGCGTTTGTCGTTGACGAGTTCGCTGAGTTCGACAGATGGGTTTGAGATCCAGCCGCCGGCGGAAGCGCCGGAGCCGCCGGCTGAGATCGCAGAGCTTCCCGGGTTTACCGAGTCGATGCGGAAGTATGACATGGAGAGTTTGCTCCAGACGGGCAAACTTGCGACGCGCAAGGCGTACGGCGTGGCGATTCGGGCGCTGGGGCACGCGGGCAAGCAGGTTGTGGTGCTGGATGCGGATGTGCGCAATTCGACATTTGCGGACATGTTCTCCAAGGACTCGGATCTTTCGAGCCGGTTTATTGAGTGCAAGGTTGCTGAGCAGAACATGGTGTCGATGGCGGTCGGTCTGGCGGCGTCGGGCAAGGTGCCTTTCTGCTCGACATTTAGCAAGTTCCTGACTCGTGCGTACGACCAGATCGAGATGGCTATTTATTCTGGTGCGAATGTGAAGTTTATTGGTTCGCACTCGGGTGTGACGCTTGCGGCGGATGGGCCGAGCCAGATGTCGCTSCCMGATRTCKCGTGGTTYAGGGCGTTTACGACGGCCAAGGACCACAACGGCAACCCGGGTTGTTATGTGCTTCAGCCATCGGATGCGTACGCGGCGTATGCCTTGACGCAGGCGATGGCCGAGTACGAGGGCGTGTGTTACATGCGGACGGTTCGGCCCGAGACGGAGTTTTTGTACTCGGACGACACGATATTTAACTTGGGCGGGATGGAAGTCCTAACCGAGGGCCGCGACATCGCGATCTGCGCCTCGGGCTACATGGTTCACGAGGCGAACCGGGCGATTGATTTGCTCGATGAGGCAGGGGTGAGCGCCACGCTTGTTGACTTGTACTCGTTGCCGTTTGATGAAGACAAGCTGATGGATATTTTGTCACAGAACAACGGGTATGTGATTAGCGTCGAGGACAACTTCGGCGGGGCGATGGGTTCGGCCATTGCGGATGCGATGGTGCGGGCGGGCGATGCGTTCCAGCTCGAGCAACTCCATGTCCGAAACATTCCAAAGAGCGCCCGCACGGCGGACGAGCTGCTTGAAATGTGCGGGCTGACCGCGCAGCACATCAAGCAGGCGGCGATGGAAGTTTTGCAGGTCGTGTAGGGCGATCGCGGATTGAATTGAAAACGAGAGCGGCCCTCGCGTTGTGCGGGGGCTGTTTTATTATGCGTAGCGCATCCCGCGCCACTGACATGTCTACAGGCCAGTGTTTCGTTAGGAGCACTGACCCGAAGACGGGTCAGTGGCACGGGATCCGAAGGACTCCAAATACTACAACTGGAGAGGCATTACCTTAGTTGTCGTCGTTGTTTTTTGTCCACTTCCAGAATGCTCGGGCGTAGAGGGGGATGAAGATGACATTGAAGATGATGCCGGGGGGGGAATCGATCTGGACATTGAGGGCGACGAAGAAGATGCTGCTGAGTACTCCCCAGACAAAGGCGTCTCGTTTTTTGTTGCCGACGCGCCAGAGGTAGATGCACATGCAGATGACGGCGAGCCAGTCGGCCATGTAGTACTGGAAGAGGTAGTCGGAGATTGATTTGTCCATGCACGAGGGTAGGGCTGGTGTGTGATGGGCGCGTTGGGTGAGGGGATCTTCCTCTTCCTCTCTCGTCCTTTCTATGAAGAGGGTTCCTTGCTTCGTTGATTGCACTCAACAGACAACCAGTGGGGAGGACCGATGGATCTCGGTCCATTGGTTTGTATATTTGGAGTGAAGAAAATAGAAGACTCCCTCCGCCTCGCTTTGCTCGGCCCCTCCCCCGCCGAGGACGGGGGAGGGGAAATGCGCAGACCCCTCATCCGTCTGCTACGCAGACACCTTCTCCCCGGCGGGAGGATTATGCATCAAACTCGTTTCTTCTCCAGATGATTGCCGCGTTGATGGCGA